>JBMFSN010000001.1:0-57625 GCA_049967535.1 Minisyncoccia bacterium
CTCTAGAGAAAAGGATTCGCTTAGAAATAAAATATCTTCCTCGTTTAAAAATTAAAAATTATAAAATTAAAAATTGATTTATATGAATAAAAAAAGAAAAACAAAACGAAAAACAACTCCCAAGCGAAGACTCGTAAAACGAATTCCAAAGAAAAAAATTAAAAAAACAAACAAGAAACAGACAAGGAAACAAAAATCTGCTCTGGGAATAATGAGTATTGAGGAATTGATTAAACGAGGCAAGGGAAGAGGCTTTGTTACCCAAGATGAAATCTTAAAATATTTCCCTAACGTTGAAGAGAATATTGATTTACTAGAAAAAATTTATGACTCTTTAGCTGAAGCTAATATTGAAATTGTAGAAAGTGGAGACCTCCTTCTTCCTCACGAAGAAGTTACTCCGAAGGAATTAAAAGAAAGTATTCATTTAGAAGATGCAGGAGAAGTAGGAGATAATGTTCAGTCTTATCTTCGAGAAATAGGAAAGATACCTCTTCTTACCTCAGAAGAAGAAAAAACTTTAGCTAAAAAAATAGACCAAGGAGATGAACAAGCAAGAAGACAAATGATTGAGGCTAATTTAAGATTAGTAGTGTCTATTGCTAAACGCTATATTGGTCGAAGCGCCAATATGAGTCTTTTAGATCTTATTCAAGAAGGGAATATCGGTTTATCCAAAGCCGTAGATAAATTTAATTATAAAAAGGGGTTTAAATTTTCTACTTATGCCACCTGGTGGATCAAACAAGCAATTACCAGAGCCTTGGCTGACCAAGGAAGAACCATTCGTATTCCTGTACATATGGTGGAAACTATCACTAAATATTTAAAAGCCAAAAGAACCTTAGCTCAAAACTTAGGAAGAGAACCATTGCCCGAAGAAATTGCCAAAGAAATGAATAAAAGCTTAGATGAAATATTGTATTTGATTCAAATTTCTCGAGACACTTATTCTTTGAATCAAGCTATTGGCGGAGGAGAGGGGGATGAAGAAAATAGTGAACTAGGAGATTTTGTGCCTGATAAAAAAACACCTGGCCCAGATGAATTTGCTAATTTGCAGATTTTAAGAGAAATGATAAAGGATATTCTTCAAGACTCATCCTTTGCCGACCGAGAAAGAGATATTATTAAAATGCGTTTTGGTTTAGAGGATGGCATTAATCATACTTTAGAAGAAGTGGGGAAAGAATTTGGAGTAACGAGGGAAAGAATTCGTCAAATAGAAGCTAAAACTTTAGAAAAAATAAAAGAACATCCTCATGCCCAAAGAATTAAAGAGTTTTTAGAGTAAAAAATGAAAAACAAAATTATTAAATGGGTTAAGAAATTAATACCTAAAAATCTTAAAAAAAATGCTTTTTTAAGAAAGGGGTTGGCTTATTTATCTAGCGGCCTTTTTGGTTTTCCTAGTAGACATTTAACTCTTATCGGAGTAACTGGTACTACGGGAAAAACTACCACTACTTTTATGATTAGAAGTATTCTGGAAGAGGCAGGCATCAAAACTGGTTTAATTGGAACTGCTGGTTATTATTTTGGTTCAGAAGTTGTTTATAATCAGAACGAAGGTCCAGGGACCACTCCTGATCCGTTTACCCTTCATCATATATTAAGAAAAATGATAGCCCAAAATGTCAAGGTGGTAATTTTAGAAGTTTCCTCATTTGGTTTAATGTATTATCGAACTTATGGCTTAAACTTCCAATCAGCTGTTTTAACTAATATTGCTTTTAATCATCATGTCACTTTGCATGGCAGCATGGATAATTATGTCAAAGAAAAATTAAAATTATTTCAGTACCTCTCTCCAACAAGCTTAGCAGTTTTACCTTCGGAAAGTGAATATTTTGATGTTTTCAAAAAAGCTACTAAAGCTAAAATTGTCACTTATGGTGTAAATCCCCAAAATGATTTTTGGGCGGAAGATTCTAAAATTCATTGCAAAGATCAAATTTTTGATTTAAAATTAAAGATTCTTGGAAATTTTAATATCCTGAATGCCTTGGCAGCGATAGCCGCTGTTTCCTTTTTGAAAATTGAGCCCTCTACTATAAAACAAGGATTAGAAAAATTAATCACTATCCCTGGTCGTTTAGAGTTATTACCAAGTCGAGCTCCTTTTCAAATTATTATTGATAAAGCAAATACTCCTTTAGCTTTCGAAAAGCTTATCGAATATTTAAAAAATGACTACCGAAAACAAAGTCACAAAATTATAGCTGTTTATGGTACTTTTCATGAAAGTCCAAAGGAAGAGAGAGATATGTTAGCTAAAATTGCAACCCAATTTTTTGATTTAATAATCTTTACAGAAGATGATCCGGCTAACGAGAAAAGAGAGAAAAGTTTGGATGATTTCCTTAGTTTTGTCCATCAAAATAATGTTGACCCCAATAAATATTTAACAATTTTAAATCGAGAAGAAGCTATCAAGGCGGCTATTAATCATGCTCAAGCTAATGACTTGATAGTTATTTTAGGTAGAGGAAACGAGCAGTTTATGCTCTACCAAGATAAAAAGATTCCCTTTGATGACAGGGAAGTAACTAAAAATATCCTCAAAGAATTAAATTATTTATTATGACCTCTGAAGAATTAAGACAACAATTTTTAGATTTTTTTAAGGAAAAGGGACATAGAATAATACCTTCTTCCTCTTTAATTCCTGAAAACGACCCCTCTGTGCTTTTTACTACCGCTGGGATGCAACAATTTAAATATTACTATACAGGCAAGCAAAATCCATTAGTTGATAAACATTTTAGTATAAGTGAGCCTTTAAATAACAAAAATGTTGCTACTTGCCAAAAATGTTTAAGGACAAGTGATATCGAGTCAGTGGGCGATCAAAGCCATTTAACATTCTTCGAAATGTTAGGCAACTTTTCTTTTGGCGGTTATTTTAAAAAAGAAGCAATTACATTTGCTTATGAATTATTAAATTCCAAATTCCATATTCCAGATTCTAGAATAACTGTTACCGTATTTGAAGGAGATAAAAACATTCCTCGTGATGAAGAGTCAGCAAAAACTTGGTATCAATTTGGTTTTTCTGAAAAGAACGGCAATTTACTTTTTTTGGGTAAAGATAGTAACTTTTGGGGTCCTACTGGAAATGAAGGACCATGCGGTCCTACTACAGAAATTTATGTTGACGGGATAGAAATTTGGAATTTAGTTTTTAATGAGTATTATAAACATTTAGACCAAACTCTTACTCCTTTAACTATTAAAGGAGTAGATACAGGAATGGGCTTAGAAAGATTAGCTTTAGTAACCCAATATCCTCAGGATAAAAACAAAACTATTTATGATACGGACTTATTTCAAGATTTATTAACTTATCTTAAACATCAAGGCACTAAACAAGAGAGCGATAACTTATATCGTATTATTGCTGACCATTTTAAAGCTAGCGTTTTTTTGGCCGGGACTGGTATTGTTCCTTCTAACACCCAGCAAGGTTATATTTTGAGAAGATTAATTCGAAGAATTGTTCGCTTTAGTAAAATTTTAAATTTCAAAAACAATTGGATAGCAGAAGCCTATGAAATTATTAAGGAAAAATATGGTTATTTTTACCCAGAAATAAATAATCAAGAGGAAATTTTATCTATCATAGACCAAGAAACTAATAAATTTGAATCTAGTTTAATAAAAGGATTAAAAGAATGGCAAAGAATAGTTAGTCAACTATCAGAACAGGAAAAAACTATTCCTGGGGCAACAGCCTTTTATTTATACGAAAGTTATGGTTTTCCCATAGAAATTTTAGAAGAAATGGCTAAAGAAATAAATAAAACAGTAGATCGTTCTTCTTTTGAAGCAGAATTTCAAAAACACCAAGTTATTTCTCGCGCAAGCCAAGAGAAAAAATTTGGCGGGCACGGAATAAATGAGGTCAAAGACGAAGACAGCAAAAAACAAATTATAAAATTACATACTGCTACCCATTTACTTTTAGCTGCCTTAAGACAAATTATTGATTCTAAAATTGAGCAAAAAGGTTCTGATATTACCCCAGAGAGATTACGTCTAGATTTTCCTTTTTCTAGAAAATTAACAGAAGAAGAAATTAAAAAAATAGAAAATTTAATTAATCAAAAAATTCAAGAAAACTTAGAAGTTCATTTCTATGAAACAAATTATGAGCAAGCAATTAAAGAGGGAGCTCTTGGTTCTTTCAAAGACAGATACCCGGAAAAGGTAACTGTTTATGAAATAAAAAGTCCCCAGGATAATACGATTTTTTCTAAAGAGATTTGTGCTGGTCCTCATGTTTCTTCAACTAAGGAGATGGGGGTGTTTAAAATTATCAAAGAAGAATCTGTAGGACAAGGCATAAGACGGATTAAAGCAACTCTAATTTAAGGTTGATTATTGTTTAATATTTGCTATAATAAATTAATTGCTTTTACCTAAAATCTATGAAAAATAATCCTAAGAAAAAAATATTAGATATTTATCCTCCTCACACTTTTACTAAAAAAGAAGCAGAGGTTAATGAACCATCGAAAGATAATGATGTTTTTCATTATCGGGAAGAAACAGAAAATATTATAATTCGTATTGAACCTCAACCTATCAAGAAAGAAGAAAAAAAAGAAGAAAAAGAGGAAGAAAAAGCTTCTCTCCAAGAAAAACCTACTACCATTGAAGAAGAGTTAAGAAGTATTGGAATAGAAAATGAAGAGCCTATTATAAAACCAGAATCATATGAATCTTCAGATTTTCAGACTTCTCGATTACAAGAACCAAGAAAAAACAGAATTCCTTTTGTTGTCTTATCTCTAGTTTTTCTTGGGTTAGTATACTATTTAGGATTTTTTGCTTTAGCCAAAGCAGAAGTTTCTATTACTTCAAAAAAACTCACTTTATCGTTAAATAATCAAGCCGTTCTCGTCGATAAAAATATTAGTGCTTCTAACTTAAATCAAAATACTATTCCGGGTAATTTATTTATCTTTCCTGAAAATGCCGAACGGGATTTTAATAGTACCGGGCAAGGGAAAGATGAAAGAAAAGCCAAGGGCACCATTACCATTATTAATAATTTTTCTACCTTATCTCAAATCTTAGTAGCTAATACTAGATTTCAAACACCAGATGGCAAGATTTTTCGTTTAGATTCTCGTATTGCTATTCCTGGTGCGACTACTCAAGATGGAAAATTAATCCCTTCTTCTATTGATGCTAGTGTCACAGCTGACCAGCCAGGGCCTAATTATAATATTCCGCCTTGCACTGATAAATGTAAATTTACCATTCCGGGATTCCAAGGAACTCCAAAATTTGAAGGTTTTTATGGCCAAAGCAAAAGTCCCATGACCGGAGGTAGCTTAGGATCTACTCCCATGATTACTAACGATGATATAAAAAACGCCGAGGACATTATCTTAAAAACAATCAATGATAAAATAGCTGAAGATTTAAAAAATAAAATACCTAATAACTTGACTATTTTGGATGGAGCAAAAAGCAGCACTAATATTACTAATTTATCCGATGGGGGAGTATCGGCTGGAGATTTTCGTCAGACTTTTACTGTTCAGGCCACTGGAGAAGTAAAGGTTATTGCTTTTAGAGAACAAGATTTAATAGACTTAATTCGCAACCAACTCAATTCCCAAAAACCTGAACAATATGATTATTGTGGCAATCCAACTATTAATTATATAAACATTAAGCCAGATTTTAATGCCGGAACAATGAAAATCATTCTTAATGCTACTCAAACTTTGTGCTATCATCTTGATCCTCAGTCCATTAAAAAAGATATCATGGGAAAAAATCAAAAAGATTTAGAAATGATTTTTAAGAGTATGGATGGAGTAGAATCTAGTAAAATTAAATTTTACCCTCTTTGGATTAAAAAAGTGCCTAATACTCTAAATAAAATTAAAGTTTCTATTGACCCCACACCATAGCAAGCTTTTAATTATGTACTATTCAAAGGTGTAGGGGTTGACTAAAATCGTTTATTTTGCTAAACTACTAAAGTTTTTATGACTCGTAATGAAGCATTGAGAAAAGAGGGGATTGTCACTGAAGCTTTGCGTAATGCAATTTTTCGTATTAAGCTAAATGATGGTCCAGAGGTCTTGGCACATTTATCTGGCAAGCTTCGTCTCAATAGAATAAAAATTTTAAATGGAGATAAAGTTTTGGTAGAACTGTCTTCCTACGATCCTACAAAAGGTCGGATAATTTATCGTCTATGAAAGTAAGAGCCTCAGTAAAAAAAATTTGTAATAATTGCAAAATTGTTAGGAGAAAAGGGCGTCTCTATGTAATTTGCAGTAATCCTAAACATAAACAAAGACAGGGATAATTTTATGATACGTATTTTAGGAGTTGATCTCCCAGACAATAAAAATATTGAAATTTCATTAGCCTATATCTATGGGATAGGTCCTTCTTTGTCTAAAAAATTATTAAAAGAAGCAAAAATTGATCCTCAGAAAAAAACAAAAGATTTAACTAGCGAAGAGGTTAATATCTTAAAGGATCTAATCGAGAAAAAAGCCATAAAAATAGAAGGAGATTTAAGAAGAGAAATTAAAGCTAATATTAAAAGACTGATAGATATTAGTGCTTATCGTGGAGTTCGCCATATGAGAAAACTTCCCGTAAGAGGCCAAAGGACAAAAACTAATTCAAGAACAGTAAGAGGTAATGTAAGAAAAACTGTTGGTTCTGGAAGAAGAAAAGCTGCTTCACCTACATAAAATTGAGTATTCAGTATTGAGTATAATTGTTTTAAAATTAAAAATTATAAAATTAAAAATTGATATAAAATGGGGAAAAAACGAGTTGTTACTAAATCAGGAGAAGACCTGAATAAAATTGAAGAAAAAATTAGTTCTTCTCAAGCCAAAGCTTCTAAAGCCCTTTTAGAAAAGGGGAGAATTTATATTGCTGCTTCGTATAATAATACTCTTATTTCTTTAACTAATTTAAAAGGAGAATTAATTGCTTGGAGCTCTGCTGGTACTTTAGGTTTTAAAGGACCCAAAAAAGCAACTCCTTTTGCTGCTTCTAAGGTAGTGGAGGCTTTACTAGAAAAAGTTCAAAAAAGCGGATTAAAAACAGTAGAGGTTTATGTTAAAGGCATAGGAGGAGGTAGGGAATCAGCTATTCGTTCTTTAGCTACTCATGGTTTAGATATTGATTTAATTAAAGACGTTACTCCTATTCCCCACAACGGACCTAGGCCACCTAAAGTTAGAAGAGTATAAAATATTAAATTATTTTTCAAAATTTTAACAACATTGGTATTTCTATGGATGCTGAATGCAAAAAATGTAGAGCAGTAGGAGAAAAACTTTTTCTCAAAGGAGAAAAATGCTATACCCCAAAATGTCCTATGACAAGAAGAGGAATAGCTTATCACGGAAAGAGCAAAAGAAAACCTGCCCTTACTCCTTATGGCAGACAATTAATAGAAAAACAGAAAGCTAAATTAATTTACGGAATTAGAGAAAAACAGTTTCATCGTTATTTTGATTTAGCTTACAAGAAAAAGGGAGCTACTCCTGATATTCTAGCTAGTATGTTAGAAAAAAGATTTGATAATGTTATCTATCGTTCTGGTTTTGCTTTGAATAGAGCTTCCACCAGGCAATTAGTCTCTCATGGCCATTTTTTCCTCAATGGAAGAAAACACAATATTGCCTCTACGATTTTAAGAAAGGGTGACGTTGTTTCTCTTAATCCTATCAGTCTTCAAAAGAAAGTATTTAAAGATATAAAAGAACGTCTAAAAAAATATACTGCCCCTAAATTTCTCGAAGTAGATCCGGAAAAACTTACTAGCCGAGTAATCGCTGAGCCAGATTTGGAAGAATTAAAAATGAATATTGATTTTCCTTCAATAGTTGAATTTTATAGTAAATAATTGAGTATTGAGTATTGGGTATTGAGTATAATTGTTTAAAAATTGTAAATTGTAAATTAGAAATTGTAAATTTTAACAACATTAGTATGTTTCAATTACCAAGTTCAATTCAAAAAATAGAGCAGTTAAAAAATTACGGCAAATTTGAGATTGATGGGCTATATCCTGGATATGGCATTACTCTTGGTAATGCTCTAAGGCGGGTTTTAATTTCATCTTTACAAGGAGCAGCGGTAACTTCTTTTAAAGTGGAAGGAGTTCAGCACGAGTTTAGTGCTATTCCTTATGTGATGGAAAGTGCCCTGGATTTAATGCTTAATCTTAAACAAATCCAAGTAAAAAATTATAGTAATGAACCTCAAATATTAATAATGAATATTTCCGGAGAAAAAGAAGTAACTGCTAAAGATTTTGATAAAAATGCTATGGTAGAGATTTTAAATCCAGAATTGCATCTTGCTACTTTGACAGATAAAAAAGCTAAACTAAATATGGAAGTTACCATAGAAAATGGTTTGGGTTATGTTTTAGTAGAAGAAAGAAGCAAAGAAAAATTACCTATTGGCACTATTGCCGTAGATGCCATGTTTAGCCCTGTTGTTCGAGCAAATTTTAAAGTAGAAAATATGCGAGTAGGGGACAGAACCGACTACAATAAACTAATCATTGAAATTGAAACTAATGGTTCAATAACTCCTGATATTGCTCTAGCTCAAGCCTCTCAGATCTTAAAAGAACATTTTGAACTTATTGAGAGCAAATTTACTCCAGAAGAAGAAATTAAAACTAATGTTTCTTCGGCATTCAAACAAGAAAAAAAGGAACCCAAAGATATTATGATCGAAGATTTAGAATTAAGTGCCAAAACTAAAAATACCTTAATTAATAATGGTATTAAAACCTTGGCGGGCTTACTGCGTTATCGAGAAGATAAATTATCTAATTTTGAAGGATTAGGACCAAAATCATTAGAAGAAATAAAAAAGGTATTACAAAATTTAGAATATACTTTAAAATAAAATGAGACACTTAAAAGAAGGAAAAAAATTTCACCGAAAAACCGACCAGAGAAGAGCTTTACTAAAAGGGTTAATGGCTAATTTAATCATGCGAGGAAAAATTACCACCACCTTAAGTAAGGCAAAAGAAACAAAGAAAAAAATTGAAAGATTAATTACAGTTGCCAAAAAGCAAGATTTGGCTTCTTTAAAAAGAATTAAAGCCACTTTACCGGATAAAGCTAGTAAAAAATTATATTACGAAATTGCTCCTTTGTATTTAAATACAAAGGGAGGATATACTAGAATAATTAAAACTTCCTTAAGAAAAAAAAGAGACGCTTCTGATTTAGTAATTTTAGAGCTTATTCAAAATTAAAAATTTGTTATTATGCCTCAATCTAATAATACCATCATTCTGGATGCCACTGACCAATCTTTGGGACGATTAGCTTCTCGTATTGCTGTTTTATTACAAGACAAAAATAAAGCTACTTTTGAACCTAATAAACCCGGTACCAACACTATTATCGTTAATAATTTTAGTAAAATTAAATTTAAGGGCAATAAACCCCAAACTAAAATTTATTATAAACACACTGGTTACTTAGGGCACCTCAAAGAAACAACTTTGGATAAAATGTTTGAAAAAGACCCTCAAAGAGTTTTAAAACTAGCTGTTAGGGGAATGCTTCCCAAAAATAAACTTCGTGACCAACGTTTAAAAAGATTAAAAATTAATTTATAGAACAACTGTATGGTTACTCAAAATTCTAACATTACCAAAGAAGAGAAAGCTATAAAAACAAAAGAAGAAAAATCTTCTTCTAAGGAAAAATATTTTGAAGCAGTGGGAAGAAGAAAAGAATCGGTAGCTCGAGTAAGAATTAACCAAGCTCAGCCAGGTATTTCTATTAACAATAAAACTCTAGAACAATATTTCCCCCTTCTTTCTTATCAGTCAAAAATTTTATCTCCTCTTAAAGAAGCTAATTTAGAAAATAAATTTTTTATTTCCGTTAAAGTACAGGGCGGGGGATTAACAGGACAAGCTGAGGCTATTCGTTTGGGTATTAGCCGTTCCTTGGTTAAATTTAATGAAAAATTACAATCTTTACTAAGAAATAAAGGGTTTCTTACTCGTGATAGCCGAGCCGTGGAAAGAAAGAAATATGGACTGAAAAAAGCTCGCCGCGCTCCTCAATGGCAAAAACGATAAAACAATATCAATACGATATTTGTTTTATCCCGGATGGGGTTAAATAAAAAATGTAATTTAAGGATGGATCATAAGCAAAATTGCTATTTTTTAAATCACTTCCAATAGAAATAATTTCTTTATTTTGAAAATCATAGAGATTCAAACTAGAGGAGCTAGAGTAAAGACAAAAATCGTCATTAAGAAAATAATTAGGAAAAGAGTCAGAAATCAAATCTGGCTCTTTTTTTATGTTTTGAGAAACCCCAACCTTAGTAATTTTTTTGTCATTGAGATAAAGTAAAATATTATCATTGCTAGGCGAAAAACTACCATCAATAATATTATCTCCCAATAAAATAGATGTCCCGTCTAGGGCATTAACTAGAAAAGCCTGACCCGTGCTCTTGATAATTAAAAATAAATCGCGCTGAGAAGCTTTTTTGATAATAAGAGTATCAAGATTATCTTTAGAATCATAAAAACTTACTAAAGACAACTGTGTTTCTTTTAGTTGGGATAAATTTAATTTAACAAAAAGTCCATTATTTTTAATATAATAGATATTATCAGCATCAATTATAAAAGGAGAAGTAGAAGTGTTAACCAGCTGAGTTACTGTTTTATTAAGATAATTGAATTGATACAAGCCTTGGTTAGTTTTTATTAAAACTTCGCTGTTAGTATCTAATAAAGGTGCAACTTCTTGAATAATAGGATTTTGTTTCGTTTGTAAATTATTTTGTTTTAGGCCAGACGACAATTCATTATTTAAATTTAAAGGTTGTTCAATTAGGCTTTTAGGCAAAAATACTACCTGCCAATCATTATCTTTTAATTCAACAATAATTTGTTTTCTGTCAGGGGTAAAGATAAAAATTTGGGGCAAAAGAGTTGTTTGATAAAATTTAATATTATCCTTAGTATTACGGTCATATAAATACCAATCATAATTCTTAGCCACCTTTTTAAAATAGACAAATCTATTAAATTCTTGGTCGGGAAAAAATTTGTCAATTGTTGTATCAGAAACTAATTCTTCTTTGGACCAGACTTTGGGGAATAAATAAACAGTGCCTAAATCTAATGTTTGCCTGGGTTTTATTTCTCCTGTCTTTTGAACTAATGAATAACCAGGGTAAGAAATGACAATTTGATAAGTTTTGGCTGGCAATTGAAGGTTAAAAACACCGGTTTTGCTTGTATAGAGTTTATCATTGATATTAAGAGTAGCACTACGAGGAAAAAGCACCACATGAAGAATACCAGTTGCTTTAAGGTAGTTTTGATAAAAATAAAAATATAAAAGTACTCCTAAAATACTAAGAGCAGTAAAAACACTTAAAATAATAATTTTTTTAGATTTCTCCATATTGTTTCTTTCTCTATTATAACAAGACTTTATTTTATTGTAAAAATATTATACAATATTATTAACAAAATGACTGGCCAAAACAAATATCAAAAATCATTATATCTTTTTACTTTTATCCTTGTTGTTATAGGCTTTTTAAGCTTAATTAGTGCTTCTTCTATTATTGGAGCCGAAGATTATCATAATCCTTATTACTTTGTCAAAAAACAACTCCTTCAGGGCCTTTTAGGAGGTCTGATTTTGGCCTGGATTGTTTCTAAAATCAATTATCAATCATTTAAAAAGCTGTCTCTTATTTTATTAATTATCAATTTAGGGCTGGTAGGGCTTTGTTTTATTGGCCCCTTTAAAAACCCTAGTAATGGTTCTTTTCGTTGGTTAAAGCTTGGTCCTTTATCTTTTCAGCCTTCAGAATTATTAAAAATCACTTACGTTTTATTTTTAGCTAGTATTCTTAGTTCTTTAAATACAGAAAAAAGGAGACAAATTTTTAGTAGTTCTTTTCTTATTTTTCTATTATCTCTGGGTATAGTAACTGGACTTTTAGCAAAACAACCCTCAACGGGAACATCTATTATTATAGGATTAAGTTCCCTGGTGATGTATTTTATTGCTGGTTTAAGCCTTAAACAAATTTTGGTAGTTTTGCTTGTGGGTGGTTTGGGGTTAACCTTTTTAGTTATTAAAACCCCATACCGGATGCAAAGGTTTACTTCATTTTTATCAGGAGCTAATGATCCTTTAGGTTCTGGTTATCAAAGTCAGCAATCATTAATTGGGATTGGTTCTGGAGGAATTATTGGAGTGGGTTTTGGCAATTCTCTTCAGAGATTTAATTATTTACCAGAAAGCCATACCGATGCTATTTTTTCTATTATTGCCGAAGAATTTGGTTTTGTAGGCTCCATTATTCTTTTAATTATTTATCTTCTCTTTGTCTCTAGTGGTTTTAAACTAGCGGGAACAGTTTCAGATTTATATGGGAAATATATTATTATTGGAGTGATTAGTGGCATTGGTTTTCAAGCTTTCATTAATATTGCCTCTATGTGTAAATTAATGCCCATCACTGGCATTCCTTTGCCCTTTATTAGCTATGGTTCCTCGGCTATGGTTGCTAATTTTTTAGGGTTAGGTCTTATACATAATATAGCAAAACAGAACTAGATAAAATTCAATTTTCAATTACCAATTTTCAATTTACAATAAATTTTCAATGATTCAATTTCTAATGTTTGAAAATTATAAAATTGTAAATTCAATGAAAATTGTAAATTAGAAATTGTAAATTATAAAATTATTATGGATCTTTCATTCTTAAAACCTAAACTTTATTCCCAGAAAACCATTCGTATAGTCCTTACCGGGGGTGGTTCTGGTGGCCATACCTTCCCTTTAATTGCCATTACTAGAGAATTAAAGAAAATAGCCGTCAGCCAAAATATTAATTTGGAACTCATTTATATTGGTCCAAACGATTTTACCTTATCTTACATTCAAAAAGAGGGGATTAAAATCAAAACTATTATAGCTGGCAAAATCAGAAGAGAATTTTCTTGGCAAAACATTATAGATGTTTTTAAAACAATTGGAGGAATATTTCAAGCCCTATTTTATGTTTATTTAGAAATGCCTGATTTGATTTTCTCCAAAGGAGGTTATGGTTCTTTTCCGGTTACTTTTTGGGGAATTATTTTTGTTATTCCTGTTTACATTCATGAGAGTGATTTTATTCCTGGTGTATCCAATCATTTAATTAGCCATTTTGCTAAAAAAATTTTTATCTCTTTTGAGGAAACAAAAAATTATTTTCCTCTTCAAAAAACTATTTTAGTCGGTAATCCCATTAGAGAAGAACTTTTAAATCAAAATATTAGTCCCCAAGATGATAAAAAGATTCTAGGTTTATCTTCACGGCCTGTTTTAACTATCCTTGGGGGTTCGCAGGGTTCAAAGCATATTAACGACCTTATTCTTGATATTTTACCTAAATTAATCGATCGTTTAGAGATTATTCACCAGGTCGGAGATAATAATTATGAAGATTTAATGAAAGAAAAAGAAATAATTTTTCAAGAAATTATTAAAAACGAAGATGCCAAAAAATATTATCATCCTATTCCTTTTTTGAATGAATCACCAACCCCTAACTTAACATCCCTTAAAGATGTTTTAATTGTAAGTGATTTAATTATTGCCCGGGCGGGAAGCGGTTTAATCTTTGAAATTGCTGCTCTTGGCAAGCCTTCCATTATTATTCCCTTACCCTGGGCAGCCCAAGACCACCAGAAAAAAAATGCCTATGAGTATGCTAATTCAGGAGCCGCTATTGTCATTGAAGAACAAAATTTAAAACCCAATATCTTAACTAATTTAATTTTAGAAATTTTAGATGATCCTGAAAAATTATCCTCTATGCAAAAAGCAGCTTTGTCGTTTGCTAAACCTAACGCTGCGGAAGAAATAGCTCAATATCTACTTCAAAATACATAAAGTATACTGTATAATACAATTTACAATTCACAATTTACAATGAATTTTCAATGATCCAATTTTCAAACAACGCTTGTTTCTAATTGTAAATTGTAAATTAAAAATTAAAAATTTTATAGCCCATGGATGACCCTAAAACTCCACAAAAATTATTTGCCCCCCGAGTTCGTTTAGCACCCAGTCCTACTGGTTGGTTTCATATTGGTACGGCAAGAACTGGCCTTTTTAATTTTCTCTTTGCCAGAAAAAATGGAGGAAAATTTATTCTAAGAATTGAGGATACAGATAAAATTCGTTCTAAAAAAATTTATGAAGAGAATATTATTAATGGCCTTCGTTGGTTAGGTTTAGATTGGGATGAAGGGCCAGAAAAAGAAGGAGATTTTGGACCTTATTATCAAAGCCAAAGAACTGATATTTATAAAAAATATTTAAAGCAATTATTAGATGAGGGGAAAGCTTATTATTGTTTTTGCACCCCAGAAGAATTAGAAGCCCAAAGGGCAAATATGATTTCTCAAGGTTTAGCTCCCAAATATTCAGGGAAATGTCGTAATTTGCCAGCTTCAACAGTAAAACAATATCTTGATGAGAAAAAGCCAGCAGTTATTAGGATAAAAATGCCTAACACCACTATTTCTTTTGATGATTTAATTAGGGATAAAGTAGAGTTTGACCTTAATTTAATAGGGGATATTGTGATAGCTAAGAGCTTAGAAGAACCCTTGTATAATTTTAGTGTTGTAATTGATGACTATTTGATGCAAATAACGCACGTAATTCGCGGAGAAGACCATATTAGCAATACGCCCAAGCAGATTGTTATCCAGGAAGCCTTGGGCTTTCCTAGGCCCATTTATGCGCATTTACCAATGATTTTAGGCTCTGATAGGTCAAAATTAAGCAAAAGACATGGAGCAACAAGCCTTACAGAATACCAAAAATTAGGTTATTTACCAGAAGCTATAAATAACTTCTTGGCTCTTTTGGGCTGGCATCCTTATGGAGATAATGAAGTGATGACTCTAGAAGAATTGATAGATAAGTTTGATTTATCTCGAGTACAAAAGGGAGGAGCAATTTTTAATTTACAAAAATTAGATTGGTTTAATGCTCAATATTTAAAAAATATTCCTTTTGATCAGCTTTTCCAATATTTTCTTAATTATTTAAAAACATTTACTCCTCAGATTAATTTATCTCAATTCGATGAAATTCGATTAAAAAAAATTTTAGAATTAGAAATTTCCAGAATTACTAAATTCAGCGACCTTCTAGACTCATCGGATTTCTTTTTTCAAGAAACCCTTCATTATCCTAAAGAGTTGTTAAGCTGGAAAGGTGAGAGAGAAGAGGATATTAAACAAGCTCTTAACGATGCTTTGAATATCATCCAAAGTATTAAAGAGGAAGATTTTAATCAAGTTAATATTCAAACAAGGTTTTCTAACCTTATTGATTCTCAATCATTATATCAAGAAAATAGAGGCAAGATTCTCTGGCCGTTAAGAGTGGCTCTCTCCGGTAAAAAAGCCTCAGCTGGGCCATTTGAAATAGCAGAAATTTTAGGTAAAAAAGAAACGATAAGAAGAGTTAAAAAGGCGATTGAACTAGTTTAAAAATTTAAACATTAAGACATTATTTAAAAATTAAAAAATTAAAAATTTTTAAAAATATGGATTGGAATCAATTTGTCACTCAATTTTCTCAATTCGTAGCCAATGCTTTGTCAGAACTAAGTAAATTAGTCAATCAAATTTTTTTGTCAGGCATTATAGGCAACCTTTTGTCCATTCTCAAAGCTATTGGAAAATTTATTATTGCCGCTTTAGAAATGATTGTCAGAATTCTCAAATTCTTTATCCATTAAGGGAAAAGAGGGGATTGGTTGTCTTATATTTGCTTCAAATATCTAAAAATGATATAATATTTATAGCACTTTAAAAATATAGGGGGGTGTGAAATGAATGAAAAAGCAGTTGGAAGACTAGAAGTAATTACCGGATGCATGTTTTCCGGTAAAAGTGAAGAATTAATAAGAAGGCTTCGAAGGGCTCAGATTGCAAAACAAACAACATTGGTATTTAAACCGAAAATTGATAATCGTTATTCTAATATTGAAGTGGTGTCTCATTCCGGAGTTAAAATTGATGCCATCCCAGTTAAAGATTCAAATGTTATATTAGAATATGTTGCTCGATATCCTAATGTTCAAATAATCGGAATCGATGAGGGACAATTTTTTGAACCTAATATTGTTTTCTTAGTACGTGAACTTCTGGAACAAAATAAAAGAATAATGGTCGCTGGACTTGATATGGATTTTCGAGGAGAGCCTTTTGGAGCAATGCCCATACTTATGGCTATGGCTGACGAAGTATTAAAATTACATGCTATTTGCACCGTTTGCGGTGAAGACGCCATGATGACTCAAAGAATAATTAATGGTCGGCCTGCGCGCTATGATGAACAGATTATTTTAATTGGGGCTTCGGAAACATATGAAGCCAGATGCAGAAAACATCACGAAATACGATATTAAAAGGGAGGCTAGAAATGAAAAAAAATAAAATGACAAAGAGTAATAAATTAAAAAGAAAGATAGACAATGAAAAACTTAACGAAAAACTGGAAGAATTAATCAAAGATTTACCCCAATTAATTCAGACAATCATAGAATATAAACTTAATATCCCATTAACCTTTTCTCAAGAGGAGAGTGTCAAATATAATATTCAGGAATATTTGTCCAATTTAAATAAAAAATATGGCAAATAAAATTATCGGGACCAAATGTCCCGATTTTTTATTTATAATAATTTATTAGTACTTTATTAGTACTAATGATTGAGTAATAGGGAAGTACTTGACAGTTACTTTCCAGGCGCTATAATGACATTAAGATACTTCGCATAAGGTAGCTTTAGCGAAGTATGATATCTAAAGTAAGGGTTTAATTAACTAATTATCACTCCCCTAACAAAATCTATGAAAAAAAGCCAAAAACCCATTCTTGAACATATTCCAGAATTTATGGAATATTTAGATATAGAAAAAGGTTTGAGCCATAACAGTCAGATTACTTATAATCGTTTAATTCATAAGTTTGAAAATTGGCTTAAGGAGAATAAATTGGCCACTCTCCTACCACATGAACTGACAGCAGAGCATCTTTGGCAATACCGCGTCTATTTATCCAAAATTTATAATAAAAACAGCCGTCAACCATTAAAAAGGGCTTCCATTAACTATTATCTTATTGTTTTAAGAAATCTTTTAAATTATTTTGCTGATAGAGACATGACAGCTTTACCAGCAGAAAAAGTAAAACTTTTTTTGGATAAAAAAGAAAAAAGCATTAAGTTTTTAAATTTAGAACAAGTTGAAGATTTGCTCTCTGCCCCAGATATTAGTAATATCAGCGGCTTAAGAGATAAAGCCATTTTAGAAACTTTATTTTCTACTGGTTTAAGAGTAGCGGAACTTGTCAGTCTCAATCGCAATCAAATTAAATTAACTAATTTAAATGATGATTTGGAAATAAATATTATTGGTAAAGGTAATCGTATTAGACCGGTTTATTTATCTCCTCGAAGTTTAATATCCATTAAAGATTATTTAGATAAAAGAACTGATGACGAAGAAGCATTATTTATTAGCTTCAAAGGCCCAACCTCTCAAGAACACCGTTTAACCACCCGTTCCATAGAAAATATTGTTAGAAAATATGTTAATAAAGCCGGGATCTCTATCTTGGCCAGCCCTCACACCTTAAGACATAGCTTTGCCACTGATTTATTAACTCAAGGCGTTGATTTAAGAACTGTCCAAGAGTTTTTAGGTCATAAAAACATTGCTACCACTCAAATTTATACTCATATTACTAATAAACGCTTAAAAGATATTCATAAAAAATATCATAGTGAAGTATAATAAAAAAGCCCGGTTTTAACCGAGCTTTGTAAACTACTCTTTAACTTGCTGTTTAGACGCCAATTTTTTATAAATTCTCATTGGCAAGGACCTTATCAGCAATTCCCTTAATGAATACACTAGCTTCCAAAAACTATTTGGAAGTTTGATTTCGATGTATTCGATATCAAAATCCAATTTATTATCAAGCACAAGTTTCAAATCACGTTTTATTCGAGGAATATGAATATCAGAAGCTATAATTCTAATATGCCGCAAATTGTCTAACATAGAAATATAGCCCTTGATCTCTTGCAAATAATCCAGTGTCATTTCATTTTTGGTCAGAACAACTAAATTAGAGCGAGGAGCACTTTCAATTATAGTATTGGGAGATACAAATAAGATAGCTTCTTGATCAGTAAAAGTCATCCAAAATTGTTTATTCGGAACCAAAAGACCATGTTGATTGTAAGGAAAATAGATAATGGCCTTTTGAACCCCAACGAATTTCGCCAACTTAATTACATCGTCTTGACTTTCTTGTCTCATCTAACTCACCTCCTTGCCTTTTGGCAGAATTTCTTTATATCTTTAAATTAAAACTCGATGTTTCTAATCGTTTATTTAGTTTTCAAAATACAACACTACACTTGACTATATTTTATAATACCATACTTTATTTTATGTGTCAATAGAACTTAATGTAAATAAAAAGGTAGGGACTATCCCCTACCTTATAAGATTTATTATTCCATTTTGGATCTTTATAGTTTTTTCACCAATATGAGCTGTTAGAGTGTTTGGATATAACGATAACAATTTTTCTAATCCTTGCCATAATAATTTTTTCGCTTGTTCAAGATTTTGTTTTTTAACTAAATCATAAATTTCATACTGAAGTTTTCGATAGATGACTAACTTAGTTTTTTCTTGATAAGGATTTACATATACCGTACCAAGTTTTTTAAAAACATCAAAATATTCGCTCCATTTGATATTTGAGGTATCTTTTTTCTCTAGTACATTTATCATTTCTATTATTGCCAAAATTACATTTCGTATTATTAAATTGCAGCGCTCTTTTTCCTGAACCAATTTTTCCGCCCTATGTAATACTTTCTTTACGATAGATAAATCTCTTTTCTCTTGTTCCGTTAAAGCAAATTTTACCGCCTCTAAATTATTTTTTAGATTTGAAATAGATATTTCTAAATCGCTATTCTCAAGAATTGCATTAGCTTTAAGCAATGAATTAACCTTATCAACAGTATCCTCTACTTGATAAATTTTCCCTTTATGTTCTACTTTCTTTGGCCATCTAATAATCAGATCTTCATAATGAAATGTCACATGAAGGAGTTGCTGCCTAATAGCAGCATCAATATCTTTCACAGACCAAGTTTTTTCTCTTCCAATAATTACCACCTCGCCTTTACTATTCACTTTCAATTTTGCAGTATGAAGAGATCTTCCATAAGGAATAGTCTGGACGAATGTTTCTATATTACTTTTCATTTTCTTTCACCTCCTTCTTTTTTCTCTTCTGATCTAAAACTTCAACTTCCATGTTTACATAGTTTATTTTAGGATCAAAATGGAATTCTTTATTAAACCTCTTAGCAATAATCAATCCAGCTTGTTGTTCCGAGTATGCCCAGACAAAATACTCTTTTATTTTATCTGAAAAATTCAACACCTGAACTTTAAAAAGTTTCTTTCTCATCTCAATCATCTCCTCCTAAACCCAATAAAAGCATTTCCGCCAATTCTCTAAAAACTCGTCTGGTTTTAGCATCAAGTTGACCTTGTTTAGGCGTTGGAGTAATTTTTATTTTTCCTGTTTCCGTTCTTCTGTATCCCCTGGTAACACCTTTTCGAACAAGAACTACTTGATTTGTCACTTCGTTTGTTTTTTTATTTTCTTTCATTTTACGCCTCCTCTAGGTGTATAATTTGGTCCTAAAAGAACCAATCTAGCAACTTTTAACCAAGCTCGTTTCGTCTTCTGAGCCAGATTCTGAGCATAAATGATCTTAACTGTCTTACCTTTAATAGTAAAGATCGCTCGGGTATTCCCTTCTTTCATCTCTAAAGTATGCCATTGAGGCACCTTTAGAATCGTCTTTCCTACTGCTTTTTCCATTTTAACCTCCTTTTATTTCTAGATTTTATATATAAAAACTATCAAATTTTCAGTTTTCAAATTACAAATTAGAACAAATAATAGATATGAGAATTCCCATATCTACTTAAATTATCGCATATTTTCAATCATTTGTCAAATTAGTTAGAGTTACATAATCTTTGGTTGTAAATAAAGCCAATTCATGGTAAATTATTATATATTATTCGTATAATTCGTATCCATTCATATATTTGCATCGATTATGAGAATCTCCTACTCCAGTTTAGAAAACTTTAAAAATTGCCCCCTAAAATATAAATTTTCAGAAATTGATAAAATCAAAGAGCCTAAAACCAAAGAGGCTATTTTTGGTAATTATATTCATCAAATATTAAAATGGTTTTATCAGCAAGACCCTCACTTCCCTACCCTCGACGGACTACGGGAATATTATTATAATCACTGGCCAAAGAAAGAAGACAATTTTTCTTGGCAAAATGAGCAAGAAGAAAAAGATTATTTCCAAGAAGGTTTAAGAATGCTAGAAGAATTTTATAAAAAAAATATGCCCCCGAAAACTATGATTATGGATTTAGAAACAAGATTTGAGGCAGTAATTGACGAAACTCCCAATGAACCGGGTGGAAAACATATTCTGACTGGAGTAATTGATAGAATTGATAAACTACCAGATGAAACTATAGAAATTATTGATTATAAAACTGGAAAACGTATGCCTTCCCAAAACGATGTAGATACTAATCTACAACTTTCTATCTATGCCTTAGGCCTTCAAAGAAAATGGCCAAAAATTAAATTAGAGGATCTTCGTTTGAGTCTTTATTTCTTAAAATTTGGCGAAAAAATAGAAACCAAAAAAACTCAAGAAGATATCAATCAAACCCAAACTAAATTGATTGATTTAATCCATCAAATTCAAAATAGTTCCTTCGAACCAAAAGCTTCACCTCTTTGCAATTGGTGTGGTTATAAGCCAATTTGTCCCCTTTGGCGCCATCTTTATGAAAAAAACCTTGATAAACAATTTCAGGGTATTAATATCGAAGAGAAAATTGACGAATATTTTACCCTGCGCCAAAATAAAGAGCAAATTGAAGCTAAACTTAAAGAATTGAAAGACTTAATTGAAGCCTATAGTCAGCAAAACGGATTAAAAAGAGTTTATGGCAATAATGGCTATTTTAATCAAGAAGTATCTCATAAAATTTCTTATAATAAAACGCAATTAAAAGCCATCTTAGAACCTTTAGGGAAATGGGACGAAATTTTAGCTATTGATCCTCAAAAATTAGAAAAAATATTAAAAGAAATTCCGCCAGAAGCGAGAGAAAAAATTGAACAAGCCAAAAAAATAGTGAAAAAATATGAATATTTAGAGGCTAATGATAAAAAGAAAAAAGAAATTGAAGAAGAAATGCATTAAGAGCAATTATCAATTTACAATTTACAATTTACAATCAATGTCACAATTTTACAATTTTTAAACATTAGAAATTGAGTCATTGAAAATTTATTGAAAATTGAGAATTAAAAATTAGAAATTCCTCAATCGCATTTATGATTGAGAATATATCCCTTACTTTCAGCTTCTTCTTTTGTCGAAAAGTAAATTTTATTTTTCTCACTAAGATTATCTACCAAAGGGCAATCAATGGGATAGTAATATTTTCCCTTCGAGCTAGCTACATAGAGATTAGAGAGGTTAGAAGAAGAACTAGCCATTGAAGAAGAAATATTAGAAGTTTCTTCTAAATTAGCAATTAATTCTTTGTCAATTATTATTGGCGGTCTATTAATAATTTTGCCTCCCATAATAAATCCTAAACTAAATACAAAAATTATCAGGAGTATTTCTCCTAAAATCCAAAACCATCCTTTTTTGACAAAAAAGAAGATTCTTGGTAAGATATTTTGGTGGGGATTCATATAAAATGAAATTTAAATTTTAAATTTTTAAACATGGCACATACCAAAGCAGGAGGTTCAACGAAATTAGGACGAGATTCCGCTTCTAAATATTTAGGAGTTAAAAGGTTTGATCACCAAGTTGTGAAAGCTGGTGAAGTTTTGGTTAGACAGCGCGGTTCTAAATGGTACCCAGGACTTAATACCAAAAAAGGAGCTGATGATACTATTTATGCTTTAAAAAATGGATTAATAAGATTTTCTACTGCTCAAAAAACAGATTATACTGGCCATAAAAAAAAGATTTCCAAAATTAATGTTATTCCAAAGCCACTACCCTAATTTTCAAAGTAGCCTCAACTTGAAAAGGTAATTGTATTTTTATCTCGTAAAGCCCCTCAAGTTTAAGAGGCCTTTCTAATACAATTTGTTCGGGTTTTAATTCTAAACCTCTATTTTTTAATTCCTCAACAATTTTATTTTTATTAACAGAGTCAAAAGCTTCTTTACCTTTTTCACTAAATTTCAAGGGAATCTCTAGAATGGTTTTCTCTATCTCTTTCGCTATTTCTTGGGATTGAATTTTCACTTTATTTTCTTTTTCTTGTTTTTGTTCTTGTTCTTTAGAAACTTGTTGGATCACTTCTTTAGTTGCTTGCTTGGCTAATTGATTGGGAAATAAATAATTTCTTGCATAACCAAGTGAGACTTCTTTTAAAGAGCCTTTTTGCCCTAAACCAAGAACATCTTTTAGAAGATATACTTTCATAAAAATATTTAATTAGTTTTTTGTAATATATTATTAATAGCACCGAGAGCCGCTTGAAGCTGAGTATCTTTTTCTAAATCGATTTTAGAATAAGAACCTATTTCAGCAGCATTTTTTACTTCTTTATCTGGCGTTAAGCCATTGTTCTGGATAATGGTTCCGTGAGGTGTTAGCCATTTAGCAATAGTAATTTTAACACTATCCTTATTAATGATAGGTACTAATTCTTGAACTGAACCCTTGCCAAATGTTTTGGCTCCAATTAATTCTATCCCCCTCTCATCTCTTAAGGCTCCAGCTAAAATTTCCGCTGCCGAAGCAGTTCCTTCATTGACCAAGACTACCGTAGGAATATCTTTTAATAAACCATTACCTGTAGCTCGATAAATAGTAACATTATCATTACCAAAGTCTTCTTTTAAAACAATAGCTCCTTTAGGAAGTAACCAACCGCTAATATTAACTACTGAATCTAAATAACCACCAGGATTATTTCTTAAATCTATAATCAGACCTTTAGGATTAGCTTGTAAAATTTCTAAAGCGGCTTGAGTAAAGTTTAGCTCTAGGGGTTGATCAAAACTATAAATCCTTAAATAGGCAATGTTATTATTGAGCATTTGCCATTGCAAAGAAGGAACAGTAATTTTTTCTCTAGTTAATTTTACTTCCTTGGCTTCATTCCAAGAGGGACGATAAATTGTCAATGTCACTGTTGTTCCTTGAGGTCCTCGAATTAAATTAGCCGCCTCCTGACTGGAAATATTACTTGTTTCTTGATTATTAATTTTTAAAATAATATCATTGGGCTGAAGACCGGCTTTTTCCGCTGGAGTATTAGGCAAAGGAGAAACAACCACAATCGCATTATCTTTTCTGCTAATCTCCATCCCTACTCCAAAAAATTCTCCTGTTAATTCTTGGGACAAGGCATTAGTTTCGTCGGCATTTAAAAATTCCGAAAAGGGATCTCCTAAGGAATCAACTAATCCCTTAGTAGCTCCTTCTATCATTTGATTAGTATTCAAGTCTTGGCGATTAACATATTTTTGAAGAATAACTTTCCAGGTATCCCAAAAAATACTCATATCACCGCTAGGTAATTCAGCTGGCTTTTCTCGATTGATAATTTTATTAAAAGGTGAAGGTAAATGAGCATTCCAACCCCACTCTGTTCCTATAAAAAAACCTACTACCCAAACGCCACTAATAATTAAAACAGCGGCAACAATAGCAATAATTTGTTTTATTTTTTTCATAATAATAAATTGCTCAGATTTATAGTATTATATCACCTTTTATAAAAGATATCAAAGATTTATTAATTTTCTCTCCTTTACTAAGACTTAAAAAATTGTTAAAATACAATAGTTTATTATGTCTTTTCATAGGGTATTTTTAGCTATTAAACTACCAGAACCATTCATTGCCTCCCTTGCTCAATATCAAGCAAGCTTAGATTCTTCTCTTTTTAAAATAGAAAAACCAGAGCAGCTGCACCTTACTTTAATTTTTTTAGGTTCTCTTCAAGACAAAGATATTGATTTGGTTCAAAACATTGTTTCTAATCTTACAAAAGATTTGAAACCTCTTAAAGTAAAATTTACTAATATTACTTACGGTCCCAATACTTATAATCCACGTTTAATCTGGGCGCAAGGAGAACCAAATAAATTCCTAGAAACATTAAAACGAGATATTGAAGCAGATTTAGAAAATAAAATTAATTTTAGTCCAGAAAACCGTCCCTTGCTTCCTCATATTACTTTAGCGAGAGTCAAAACAAATAATTATCATTATCTTCCGCCTCAGTCTAAAATTAATACTTCTTTGTTTTTTGAGTTTATTCCGCAAAGCTTATGGTTAGTAGAAAGTCAATTAAAAACCACGGGAGCCGAGTATACTGATTTAAAAGAATTTTATTTCAAAAAGAATTAATATGAGTGAAACTAATAAAAAAATAGCCCTCATTTTAAAAGATATCAGCCGCTTACTTGATATTAATGGCATTAGATTTAAGCCCCAAGCATATCTTCGAGCCTCTCTTTTTATTGAAACAATGCCTCAAGATTTAAAAATTATTTATTTAAAAGATGGAGTAAAGGGTTTAGAAAAATTACCTCGAGTTGGAAAAAGTATTGCCCTTAAAATTGAAGAATATTTAAAATATGGCAAAATAAAATATTATGAGGAATTAAAAGAAAAAACAGCTATCAGAGACATTATTACTTTTTATTTTCAAACTAAAGGCATTAGTTTAGAACAATTAAAAAAGGAAAGTAGAAAACAAAAAATTATTTACTCCAGATTTACTAAACCCGCCAAAGAACTTCTCGAACTCTCTGGTTCTCTCGATAAAGCTAAAGAAGCTATAAAAAAGGTAGCAGAATGGGCTAATTCTAGAAACTTAGATTATGCTATTGAAACAGTTTTTAAAAAATGGCTTGAATTAGACCGGCTTAAACCAAAAGAAATAGTGAAAAAACCTTTTTATCGTGGGCTGCCAATGGCTTGGTCAGAAGCAAGAAAAAAATGGTATGTTATTGATGAATCAGGCGAATGGCTTGAGTTTGTAGGCAAAAAAGAAGATATCGAGTGGCGAATAATTAAATAAACAGGAAAAACATGGAAATTATTACAGGAGAAAACAATCCTCTTTTAAGGAAAAAAAGCCAACCCGTAGAGCATCTGACTAAAGAAATAAGACTTTTAATTAGCCAGATGAAACCCATCATGGAAACTTATGATGGAATAGGTTTAGCTGCTCCCCAGGTGGGGATTTCTTTAAGAATTATAGTTTGTGAAGTAGAAGATAAATTCTACGCCCTTATTAATCCTGAAATTATTAAAACTTCTAAAAAAACTGTTACCATGACAGAGGGTTGTTTAAGTTTACCGAATATTTATGGTGATGTAGAGAGACCAGAGAGAATTATTGTCAAAGCCATAAATCAAGAAGGAGAAAAAATAAAATTCAAGGCTTTTGGTTTATTGTCTCGAGTAATTCAACACGAAGTTGATCATTTAGATGGTATTTTATTCATTGATAAAGCAAAAAATATTATTAAGACCACGGAAGAAAAAAATCTATTATAATTTGCTTCTGGCCTAAATTTTAAAAGAAGTATTGAGTATTGAGTATAAAAGTTTAAAATTCAAAAATCAAAAAAGACCCTACGGGGAGTCGCAAGCGACTGCAAAATGTAAAATGACAATATAAAGTTTAAAAAAGTAAATTTTAACATTTTAAACTGTCATTTTGATTTTTGATATTTACATTTTGAATTAAAAAAGCATTTATGATTCGTAATTTCCATAATTTTGAGTTTCGGGTTATAAGTTTACAAATTATAAGGATTATGATTAAAAATTGTAAATTAGAAATTGTAAATTTCTAAAACATGCGCTATATATTTTTCGGTTCATCTGAGTTTGCAAAAATAATACTTCAAGAGCTTCTTGAATCTGATATGAAGCCTCTTTTAGTTATTACTCAACCACCAAAGCCAAAAGGAAGAAAGCAAATTCTCTCCCCTACCCCAGTACAACTTTTTGCTGAACAAAATAAACTACCAGTTTTAACACCAGAAAATTTGAATAATTTAAATTTCTTAAAACAAATTGAAGATATTAATCCTAATTTTATTCTTCTCACTGCTTACGGAAAAATTATTCCTTCTTCACTGATTAAATTGCCACCTTTTGGTTTTTTAAATTTACACCCCTCGCTTTTACCAAAATGGCGCGGCGCGACTCCAATTCAATCTGCTATTTTAGAGGGAGAAACGGAAACTGGAGTTACCTTATTTAAAATGGATGAGCAAATTGACCATGGCCCAATAATTCAGTATACAGTATACAGAATACAGTATACAAGGATTACTTATTTGGAATTATCACAACAGCTAGCACAAGTCGGCGCTAACTTAATCATTAAAACTCTTCCCCAATGGCTTGAGGGAAAAATAATTCCTCAACCTCAAAATGAACAATTAGCTACTTACTGCCATAAAATTACTCCGGAAGACGAAAAGATTAATTGGCAAACAAGTGCTGAAGAAGTTGATAGAAAAGTAAGAGCTCTGAACCCTAGTCCTGGCACTTATACTATTATCCAAGACAAAATTCTTAAAATTATCAGTGGCTCACCTTTTATTGATAATTCTCTTTCCAAAAATAAAAAAGAAGGAGAAATTTTTGAAACTTCTAACCATAAAATAGCCATCCAATGCCATAATAGTATTTATCAAATTGATTTTTTAAAACCAGCAGGTAAAAATATAATGACGAGTCAGGATTTTTTACGAGGCAATCAATGGGTTTTAGGACAAATTATTTCATAAAAGTATATTCTTATATGACAACCTTAACTAATCAAAAATATTTGCTTCAAATAGCGCGTAAAACTATTGAGAAATACTCTCTTAACGGCTCTCTTTTGGAATTAGATGACACTGATTTTGATTCAGAGCTCCTAGTAAAAAGAGCAACCTTTGTTACCTTAACTAAAAACAACGAACTTCGAGGTTGTATGGGAGAACTTGAGGCACATAAACCTCTTTACCAAAGTGTGATTGATAATAGTTTAGCAAGTGCCTTTTTAGACCCTCGCTTTTCCCCAATCACCCATGACGAATTAACAGATTTAAAAATAGAAATTTCTATTTTAAGCCCTTTAAAAAAACTGGCGCTTAATAATACTCAAAAATTATTGAAATATCTTCAAGAAAAAAGACCTGGTTTGTTAATTAAAAAAAATGGTTTTCAAGCCACTTTTCTACCACAGGTTTGGGAAGAATTACCAAACCCCAAGGATTTTCTCTCTCAATTATGTTTAAAAGCGGGTTTACCTCAAGAGCAATGGCAAAATTTAGATTTAGAAATCTCAGAATATCAAGTAGAAGAATTTAAAGAAGAATAATAACCAATGCTAGCATAACCGACTACTTGGCTTTTGTCTCCTGTAATCTCGCCTGAATTTAAAGAGCAAAGCAATTTTGATTGCCATTTTCTCTTTTGAGCAATCTCTATTAAAACTTCGATGCCAGTTTTACCACAAGCTTCACCGTATTCTTCTAATCTTTGAATATCGTTGTCTAAAATAGCATCAATTGTCACTTTATCTAATTGTTGCGCTTCATGATAGGGATAATAATGACTTAAATCAGAACTGATAACTAATAAAGTAGTTTCATCCAAAAGTTTGTCAATAATACCCGCTGCTTGTTGAGGATTAACTTCTCCTGTCAAAAAAGGAATAATTTTAAAATTTTGAAGAATCGTTTGAAGATAAGGTAATTCTACTTCTAAACAATGTTCTGGCTCGTGAATCTCTGAAGATTCAATAATTTCTTCACTATTTTTTACCTCTTTTAAGTTTTCTTTTCCCAAGGATTCTACTTGGCCTAAAGGAGTTTCCCAAATACCCTGAGGACTAAGAGCTAGACCTTGAAAGCTAAAATGATGGCTAGGGCCTAAAAGAATAATTCTTTGATAGGAATAATTTTGTAAAATCTTAAAACCGTAAGCCGCTACTGGCCCAGAATAAATATAACCAGCGTGGGGAACAATAATCGCTTTTGGTGAAAAATCAAATTTTTCTACTGTTGCCTGATGCAAAAACTTGTCAATCATCTCTTTTAAAGCCCGAGGTTCATTAGGGTAAAAAGTTCCCGCAAATTGTGGTGAACGAATAAACATAAATGCAATTTTCAATTATCAATTCTCAATTTTCAATAAATTTTCAATGATTTAATTTTTAATTTTCCCCATTTTAAATACAGAATACAAAATACTAGATACTAAATACTTTATTTCCACCTTCCCGGAATCTTTTCCCCACATTTCGGACATTTACCATCTTGAAGATTGTTTTGAATCATTTCTATCCCCCACCTTTCAATTATCTTGGTGCCGCATTTGGGACAATAAGTACTTTCATAATTTTCGTCTGGAATATTACCTGTATAAACATAATTAAGACCAGCTTTTTTCCCGATTTTATAAGCTCGAATTAAAGTATTTTGAGTAGTAGAAGGAACATTCAACATTTTATAAGCGGGATAAAAAGCAGAGATATGCCAAGGTAAATCGGGAGAGATTTTCACTAAGAATTCAGCAATATCTTTTAATTCTTTAAGAGAATCATTAAAACCAGGAATGATTAAGGTTGTGACTTCTTCCCAAACTCCCATTTGCCAGATTTTTTTAATATTTTCTTTTACCGGCTCCAAATGAGCATGAATAATGCGTCGATAAAAATCTTCGCGAAAACTTTTTAGATCAACATTAATCGCGTCTAAATAAGGACTAATTAGCTTTAATGTTTCTTTGCTCATATAACCATTAGAAACCCAAACATTTTTGATTTTCGCTTTTTTAGCTAATTTCATAATAGCTAGAGCATATTCTATCCAAACTGTTGGCTCATTATAAGTATAAGCAATGACTGGAATATTATTTTCTTGACAATAATCAATAATTCTCTCTGGAAACCATTCTTCCCCCCAAAAAGAAACTGATTGATTTTTGGGAGCTTGGGAAATATCCCAATTCTGGCAAAATTCGCAGCCAAAATTACACCCCAAAGTACCTAAAGAAAATGCTAGAGAACCTGGCAAAAAATGAAATAAGGGCTTCTTTTCTATGGGGTCTAAATTCAAAGCAGCTACGCGATTGTCAACTAAAAGTTTTAATTTTCCTTTATCATTCTGTCTTACCCCGCAAAGACCGCTTTTCCCTTCAGAAATAATACAATAATTATTACAAGCCAAACATTGTATCTTCTCTTCTTTTAGTTTTTTATATAACTTTATTTCAGGCATTACTAATATTATAACATAAAATATCTTTAATAATTAAGAGGATAATATATTTGCCTTAAGAAACGCTCAAACGATTCTTGAAGCCTGCTATGGCGTGGAACTCAATTTAATATGAGAAAAAATATAATCAGCTATGGGTTGATAAAAATCCACTAGTCTTTCAGGGCAGGTTAAGCTGATACTCAACAAAAATCTTTTTCCTAAAAAACTTTTTTCCAAATAAGTCTTGTTAAAAACAATATAACTCATTCCCTTGGTAATAGTTCTTACTTTTAAAAACATCTCCTTATCCCCATACTGTTTATTTAAAATAGTATAATCATCAATTAATCGAGCTTTCAAAAGGGCCTTATTTTCACTTTCTGTAATAGTTTGCACCAAATTACCAAAAGGTAAATTTTTATAATTTGATACCATCCTTTGGGTAATAGAAAATTGAGCGCCATTTTCATCTTGGACCACCAGTAAAGTGGACACTCCCTTGCTTAAGTCTTTAGAATAATAAGAAAAAACATCAGTGATCAAGTTATTAATCAAACCCACATCTAATACCGACCAGCGAGGATATGAAATAGTGCCTACTCCTAATAAATTAAAATCCTGGTATTCTGTTAATTTATCTTGTACCTCAAAAGGAACATCATACTCTTGAATCCCAATAATAAATTTTAAATTATAATGACCAATGTCTTTCGGCGCCTCAAAACAACATATTTTGTTATCCCCGGAGGAAAGAGTAGTTTGAGATAAAAAAATATCCTTTTGTCTATTACTATCTACTAAAATAATTGTCGCAGGTATTTTAGTTACATAATTTTTACCACTAATCAAAAATTCATCACCTTTCATAAAAGAATTGGTGTTCAAAACTTCTTTTGATTGAGAATTAATTTTTCCTAGCTGAATATCTCTTAAAGGAAAAGATAAATTCTGAGTATTATGTTTGTTTTTCAAAATTATCTCTAAGCCAAGAAGAACAAATAATACTAGGATAGAGCTAATAAAAATTATATTTTTTCTTTTCATAAAACAATATGTTTTCTTAGGTCTTGAATTAGTTTTATCATAAATCTTAAATTATGAAGAGTTGCTAATCTTAAATATAATGGTTCTTGGGCTTGATATAAATGTCTTAAATAAGCTCGAGAAAAATTTTTGCAGGTATAACAATCGCAAGAGTCATCAATGGGTTTTTTGTCGTCTTTAAATCGACTATTATTAATATTTAAGATACCATTTTTATCTTCCGATTCAAAGGTTATCTCTTTCTCATGAAAAACTAAATGTCCAGAATATAATCCTCCGTGGCGGGCAATTCTGGCGGGATTTACACAATCGAACATATCAACTCCTCGTTTCACTACTTCTAATACGTCTAATGGCGAGGCTCCTAAGCCCATGGTATATAAAGGTTTATCTTGGGGCAAAATAGATTTTAATTCTTCTATAATTTCCAAGGTTCTTGGCATATTATAACCGATGGTCTCCCCTCCCAAGGCTAAACCATCAAAAGGTAAGCTCGAAATAAACTCTGCTGATTGTTTTCTTAAATCAGAAAAGATTCCTCCTTGGATAATACCAAATAAAAGAGGTGAATTTTGATTATTGTCTTTTTCTTTTTGGCTTAATTCTTGATGTTTTAAAAGAGATCTTTCGGCCCAGCGATGGGTTCTTTCCATTGATTGCCTAATATATTCTTTATCATTATTATCAGGAGCACACTCATCAAAAGCCATAATAATATCAGAGCCAATTTTATGTTCAATTTCAATGGCTTTTTCAGGGGTAATAAAGTGTTTAGAACCATTAATAGGTGATTGAAATTCTACCCCTTCTTCGGTAATTTTACTTAATTTTGGCCCTCTTTGACTTAAACTCCAGGCCTGAAAACCCCCAGAATCGCTCAAAATGGGCCTTTTAAAGCCCATAAAGTTATGAATACCTCCTAAATACTGGATAAGCTCTTCCCCTGGCCTTAAATGCAAATGAAGCGCATTCACTAAAATAATTTCTGCCTCTATCCTTTCTAAGTCATCTGGGGCAATAGCCTTTACTGATGCCTGAGTGCCGGGAGGCATAAAAATAGGGGTATGAAAAATGCCATGATTAGTAGCTATTTCTCCTATCCTACTTTGGTCTTTTTTTGATTGTTTAATAAGCCTAAACATGATAATAATTCAAAAGTCAAAATTTAGTATTCAGTATTGAGTATTGAGTATTGGGTATAATTGTTTAAAAGTTAAAAATTAAAAATTTATTATTGTATTCCAGATTCATAATTCTAAGTAATAAACATTGCGTCTCCAAAAGAAAAAAATCTATATTTTTTATCAATAGCTTCAGAATAGGCTTTTAAAATTAAATCCCTGCCTGCAAAAGCGCTTACCAACATTAATAAAGTAGACTTAGGTAAATGAAAGTTAGTAATTAAAGCATCAGTAAATCGAAACTGGAATCCTGGATAAATATATAAATTAGTCCAACCTTCTTTTGCTTTCAATTGATGGTTTTCTTGGCTGCAACTTTCCAAAACTCTGGCTACGGTTGTTCCTACGCTGATAATTCTTTTACCTTCAGCTTTATCTTGGTTTAATTTTTGAGTGATATCTTGGGGTAGAATAAAATATTCCGAATGCATTTGATGTTTTTCTATTTCTTGCTCTTTCACGGGTAAAAAAGTACCCAAACCTACGTGTAAAGTAATAAATTCTATTTCAATTCCTTTGTTTTTTATTTGTTCTAAAAGAGATTCGGTAAAATGAAATCCAGCAGTGGGGGCCGCCACCGCTCCTTCTTTAGAGGCATAAACTGTTTGGTATTTTTCGAAAGATTCTGGCGACGGTTGATTAACATAAGGAGGGAGTGGCATCTGGCCTAATTTGATAATTTCTTCTTTTAAATCGTTCCCTTCTAGATTAAAAAGAATAGTTCTTTCGTAGCCATTTTTTTCAATAATTTCTCCTTTCAATTTGTCAGAAAAAATAATCTCTTGATTTAATTTTAATTCTGGTTGGCCAATAATCATCCATTCCTTTGGCCAATGAATAAAATCAAAAAAATTTAAACCCTTAGGTTTAATTAAAACAATTTCTGCTTTGCCACCAGTTTTAGTTTTTTTGCCAAATAAGCGGGCGGGTACTACTTTGGTATTATTAAATACCAAAACATCTTGAGGTGTTAAATAATCTAAAATTTGATAAAAATAATGATGTTGAATCTCTTGGGTTTTTCGGTCGAGAATTAAAAGCCGAGAGTGGTCTCTCGGCTCTATTGGCTTTTGAGCAATTAATTCTTTAGGTAAATAATAATCAAATAAAGAAATATCCATATTCTTTGATTACTCCTTGCAACAATCTAAAACCTGTTGAATCATGTCTCCTAATTTACTAAAAACATTAAGTTTTTTGTTTTTTTTATTATTATTATTTTCAGAATCATTCGAAAGAGTAACTGTTTCAGATTCTTGAGGGTCATCTTCTTTTCCTTTGACATCTTTGACGTCAATTAATCCTAAATTTAAACCCCAAAAAATATTCCAAAATAAATAAGCCTTATCAAATAAATCTTGAGCTTTAGCTTTGTCTCCATCAGATAATTTCTTTGTTCCTACCTCCATTAATCTCATGGTAACAGCTAATAAATGCTTAGAAATACACCAAACTTCCCCCTCGGGATTTTTAACTATCTCCTGAAGCAAAGTTTTTCTTACTTCTCTAGTTTGATTAAGGAGCTCTAAATATTTATTATCTTTAGTCTTGTTATAGGTAAAAAAGAAATGTTCTTCCATAGAAATTAAATTCATGATGCCAACTGCTAAATCTTCTTTAGAGGATAAATCTAAAGGATTTTTACCATTTTTTAATTCCTGAATTTTATCAATAATATGAGAAAATTGTTCTTCTTTGTACATAGCTTTTAATTTAAATTAAAATTTTACACAGCCATAATTCAAAAATGAAACTCACTATTATTAAGACCACGATAGGAACAATCACCCTCTGATAAGGGAAATACACTTTATTTTGATGAAATTTTTTAATAAGAAAATTATTTATTAAGTCGCTGATAAATAAAATTAACATGCCTAAAATAGTGCCAGCTATTACTCTTGGCAATCCACAAAAAAGATTACTCCAATCTAATTGATGCCAAATCGGTAAAAAAGACAAAATAATAGTTAGGATAAAGATAACCCAAAAACTAAAAGGAAAATTTTTCTTTCTTTTAAAAAGAAATTTATTAATTTGAACGGAAAGAGAGAGAATTAAGGCTCCAATCCATAAACCCAAAGTTAAATCATTAATCCCCAAAAGCCTGGAAAGCCATAATCCCCCGGCAATTCCTACAGCACATAATGGTCCGCACATATTAGTAATTTTAAATTTTAAATTTAAATTTTAAATTTTTTAACCTTTATACTTAATACTCAATACTTATTTTATTCTTTATCATTAGTAATTTTTAAAAAACCATTAACAATAAGATTGACAGCTTCTTTTTGGGTTAATCCCCTGCTTCTTAAATAATTAATTTCTTCCTGATTAATTTTACCAATAGAAGCTTCATGGGTCAAGATGGACTCTTTATTTCTATTAATTAAAGCGGGAACTAGTTCGATAGAAGAGTGGTGATCTAAAATAATGCCCCGACAGTCTAAATGGCCCTTTCCCTCTGCCTGGGCTACTAATTTATTAACAGCTTTTATTTGGGCATTTTTGTCGGCAACCAATCTCAAATACACTGCTCCTTGAGAGTTCTTTCCCAATAAGTCCATTTCCTCTTCTAGATTAACAGCAGTATTCTTACTTCTTATGCCTACATTAATATTTGCCGACGCTTTTTCTTTTAAAATAATTTTAGTTTTAAAATTTAGTTCTTTAGGAGGATTGAGTAGTTGATATAAATAATTTAATTTTGCTCCCTTTTCTAGAATAAATTCATAATCAGGCTCTACATAATCATGTTCCCCCCAAGAATGTAAATGTTTATATATCAAACTCGCTCCTTCTTTGAGGATTATTTTCCCTTGGGCATAATGATTGGCACATAAACCATTAGCCAAAGCGCTACAAGAGACAAAAGATTCAATAGTTAATCCCTTTTCAATAATTAAAAGATTCTGTAATTGTTGATTAATTTTAGATTGAGAAATAGCTACACAGGTAGATAAAGGATTACTTTGTTGCTTTTTTACCCAAATAAAATAACCTTCTTTTGGTATTTGATTAAAATATTGCTTTGCCCAGGGATATTTTTGATAAGCTTGAAAGGATTCTAATATTTCCACCCCAAAAGGAGCATAAATACTAACCAAAGCATGATTAAGATAGTAGAAATTAGCAGACTTTTTTGTAACAGATTTTACATTTCTCATAGCCATATTGATTAATTGTTTTCCAGGGAATACGCCAATTTTTAGAAGAACAAACAATTTGCCCTTCTATAAGAATATGGGTCATCGAAGGATTAAAATATTTTAAGATGTCTTCACGATGAGTAATAACCAAAAAAGATTTCTGTTTGAAAAAATGATTATTTTTAATAAAACTAATTATCTGTTTTAATCTTTCTATATCCAAACCAGAATCAATTTCATCCAAAATAATTAATTGAGGATTCAAATAAATTAACTGATAGAGTTCTGATATTTTTTTCTCTCCCCCTGAAAAACCTACATTGATTTCTCTATCTAAAAGATTCGCAATGGTTTTGTCTTGAAAAAGTTCTTGGGGTTGTTTCGGAGAAGAAGAAATTTGGTCTATTAAATTTTTTAAAACTACTCCTTTAATAGCAGGAGGATTTTGAAAGACTAAACCAATGCCCAAATGGGCTCTCTTTTCGGGAGCTAATCTCGTAATATTTTGACCTTGAAAATAAATGGCACCCTGACTAATTTTATAAGGAGGAAGACCCATTAAGACCTGAGACAAAGTGGTTTTACCACTGCCATTAGGACCCAAAAGAGCATGAATTTCTCCTTTTCGAATATTAAAATTAATATGCTGGAGAATAGTTTTCTGACCTAACCTCACTGATAGGTTTTCAATTTTCAACAAATCGGTTGTCATTTAACTATTTATTCAAATTAGTTTGCTGTCTAAGCCATTTATCTGCTTCAATGGCCGCTATGGCTCCAAAGCCGGCAGCAGTCACTACCTGGCGATATTGGGAATCACAAACATCCCCTGCGGCAAAAACTCCTTCCACTGACGTTTTTACAATATCATGTACTTTAATATATCCTTTTTCATCGATTTCTAATTGGTTATTTAAAAAATCAACTACTGGTTGAAACCCAATGGCTAAAAATAAACCGCTTATTTCTAAAATATTTTCTTCTTGAGTTTGATTATTTTTTACAACAATCCTATTTAATTGTTTATCACCTTCTAATTTAACTACTTCACTATTAAATAAAATTTTTATTTTAGGATTATTCTTTACTTCTTCTTGTAAAAATTCCGAGCCACGAAATTCTCCCCGACGATGAATAAGATATACTAATTCACTGTATTTAGTTAAATAAAGAGCATCCTCCAACGCCACATCTCCTCCTCCTACTACGGCTACTTTTTGGTTTTTAAAAAATGCCCCATCACAAACAGCACAAACTGAAACACCATGGCCAATTAATTCTTTTTCTCTTTCTAACCCTAAAAATCTATTAGTACCACCAGTAGCAATAATTAAAGATTGGGTCAAGTATTCCTCCCCATCCTGACTAATTAATTTGAAAGGTCTTTGGGATAAATCAATTTTTTGCACTTTTTTTTCTTCTAACTGACAGCGATATTTTTCTGCCTGTTGACGCATGAGATTTAATAAATCTAATCCAGAGATACTTTGAGGAAAACCAGGAAAATCATCGATATCAGTAGCTAAAGATAATTCGCCTTCTCCTAGCTGACCAGCAAAAATTAAAGGTTGAAGATTAGCTCTTCCTGCATAAACCCCAGCTGATAAGCCTGCTGGCCCCCCACCAATAATAACTAGATTTTGAATATTCATTAAAATTAAGTAAATTTTTGTAACAAAAATCGGTGACCCCCTCCTTTCTTTCGAAAGGAGGGGGCAGCCCCACCGTTGGTAATCTTGCGACTACCAATATTATTATAGCAAAATTTAGAGAAAAATCAACTTCCCTCTTGAGCCTCTAATATAAAAATGATATCATAATATTAATACCAATTAGTTTTATGAAACTATGAAACAAAGTGAGTTAAAAAATCAAAAAGTTTTATTAATAGGTTTGGGTATTTTGAAAGGTGGTCTTTCCACTGCCTTGTGGTTATTAAAGCAAAAAACTCAATTAACTATCACTGACTTAAAATCTCAAGCAGCGTTAGCCCCTTCCATTAAACCCCTAAAAAAACATTATTCCCAAATAAAATTTGTTTTAGGACAAAATCGTCAAAGCGATATTTTAAAGAATGATTTAATTATTTTGAACCAAGCAGTGCCAGTTTTAAATAATCCTCTAATTCAATTTGCTAATAATCACCATAAAAAAGTTATTAAAGAGCTAGAATTATTTTTAGATAACATCGAAGCGCCTCTTATTGGAATTACAGGCACAAGAGGCAAAACTACTACTACTTTATGGACCCATCATTTATTAAAAGCTAAGTTCCCCCAAGCTCAAGTTGGAGGTAATAACCCTGACTATCCTCTTTTTGCGTTTATTAATAAAATAAAAGAGAGTCAACCAGTAGTTTTAGAAATCCCTTGTTTCCAATTGGAATTACCTCCTCATCAAGCACCTCATATTGCCTTAATTACCAATCTCTATACTGACCACCTTAATCGCTATAAAACCTTAAAACAATATGCCAAAATTAAGGCCAATCTTTTTCGCTTTCAAACCAAAAATGACTATCTCATTTTAAATTACGATAATTCTTGGACCAAATATTTTCTTTCTTTAAAGCCAAAATCTCAGGTATACTTTACTTCTTTAAAAAAATTACCTCAAAACAAAAATGGGGTTTTTCTTTTAAAGGATTTTGTTATTTACCAAAATAATCAAAAACAAGAAAAAGTTTTTCAAGCAAAAACATTTATAGAATCCTGGGGGCTTCACAATTTAGATAATCTTTTAAGAGCTATTCTTGTTGCTAAAATCTTTAAATTATCCAATAAACAAATAATCAAACAAATCAAAACATTGCCCCAGGTTAAAATGAGAGAAGAAATAATATTTCAAAATAAATCCTTAACCATTGTTAATGATAGCGCTGGTACTTCCCCAGAAGCAGCTGAACAAGTTTTAACTAGGTTTCCTAGTAAAAATTTAATTCTGATTACCGGAGGCACTGATAAAAATTTAGATTTTGCTTCATTAGCTCAAAGAATTAATAGAACTTTGCCCCCAAAAAATTTGATTCTTTTAAATGGCTCTGCTACCAAAAAATTAATCCAAAATCTTAACCGATTAAACTATAGTAGAATCTATAATGTTTTCGAAAATTTAGAAGAGTGTTTTGCCTATGGGTTATCTTTGGCCAAGAATAAATCTCAATCTTATCTTGTTTTTTCACCTGGCGCAGCTAGTTTTGAAAAATTTAAAAACGAGTTTGACCGTGGTAATAAATTCAATCAAATTGTTAAAAAATATCTCAAACTAAAAACCGAGGTTTAACCTCGGTTTTTAAAAACAAATATTTTTCTACTCCGTAGTAATACCATCAAACTCTTCTTCATTAGCTTCTGCCTCTGCTTTAGTAGAATGAATCGTTCCATCTTTATGATGAGCTGGAGAATAAATAGTGTAAAGCTTTAAATCTTCAGTTTCTGAAGTATTAATTATATTGTGCTCTGCTCCTGCTGGAACAATAGCAGCAAATCCATCTTTAACTTCATATTCATTTCCATCAATAATGACTTTGCCCTCCCCTTGCTCAAAACGAAAAAATTGATCGCTTTCTGGATGCACTTCCATTCCTATCTCTTCCTGGGGTTTTAAAGTCATCAGTACTAATTGGCTATGATGAGCCGTATACAGAACCTTGCGAAAATTATTATTTTCCAAAGTTCCTTCTTCAATATTGGTAATATATCCTTTCATATGTTTATATTAATTTAATTTTATTATCGACCCTTTTATTTCTTGTGTAGTATCTCAAATTTTGTTTTTTGCTTTATATTTTCTTTTTCTAGATCGGATTTAATTTTTTCCAAATCCTTTAAAAAAATACTCAATTAGTTTCCTGATAATTAAAACAAGCTCACTGGAAAATATTGTTGCTATACCCTATGTTTTTAAAAAATCCATATTATTTTGCAATAATCAAAATTTTAGAGATCGTTGTGTAGGTTTTCTTTTTGAAACTAAAGACAATTTCGTCTTTCGTTGATACTGAAGCACTATCAAAAAATTTATCAATTTCGCCAATAATCCATAAACTATCAGATATGATATCCTGATATTATTTCCAATTTTTTAAATTTAAGTCGTTTATCTTGGGCATATTATTTTATTAAATCATCAACAGTCACACCTAATGCTTTGGCAATTTTTGCCATACAATTTAGTATTTATACCTTTTTATTTTATCAGAAATATATTATTTTGTCTAAAGAAAAATAGCACTTTAAAACACCGCTTTTTGCTGAAAGTAAAATTTTGCGGAGCCCCTCACTTGAAAAAGATTTGCTATCGTAAAATACTCATAAAATAAAAAATTTTTGAATAAGTAATTATTCCTTATTAAGAAAATTCTTAGATTTATGAAATAAATTTATCTTTTTCAAGTGAGGGACGGAGGAGGTGGGATTCCTCTTCGGTCAATTGCCTGACGACAATTGCCTCCGAGCCTGGCCTCGCGGTGCTCGCCTTTTGCTTCGCAAAAACTCGCACAGCGCTCCGGCCTTCGAATTCCCACCCGCAAACCAAGCAGTTGGTTTGCTCTCCTTCCTCGCTCACTTTGTTCGCTGCGGAGGAGGTGGGATTCGAACCCACGATACCCTTGCGGATATACAGCTTTTCCAAAGCTGCGCACTCGGCCACTATGCGACTCCTCCTCAACCTCCTCTTTTGAGGAGGATTGATTATTAAATTTTTATCTTATAAGCATATTTACCTACTAAAGGAATTTCTTTCTTTTGATTCTGTACTACATTAATAATTCCAATAATTGATAAAACTAATAAACCAAGATTAACTAGCTCAACAATAATGCCTAAAATTGATAGTAATCCCCAAGTAAAAAGAGAACCTATCAAAATAGCCACTAAAATTCTATAAATAACGTAAACAATACCTTCTAAGATAAAAAGGATTAAACCTTGCTTGGCATGAAAATATACAAACTCATTATCTTTTTTGGTTAGCAAAGGAATGAAACACAAAAATGAAAGATAGCTTAAAATACCCATAAGTTTATTATCATCCATTTTTGCATTATCTGATGCTGGTTGGCTAACCGGCATTGGTTGTTTGTCTTCTTCCATATTTTTTATTTAGTATTAAATTTAAATTTCGACCTTTAATAATAATAGCAAGAAACAACCAATATTCCAAATTTTAAAGTTGTTAATTACTAATTGTTATTTGTCTCCGTCCATTTCTCTTAAAACCTTGATTCTTTCCTCTATTGGCGGGTGGGTTTGCCAAAGATTAGAAAACCAAGATATTTTCTTTGGCTTCAAAGGATCAGCAATAAATAGATGAGCAGTAGCTTGACTAGCAGTTCTTAAAGGATTAGGATCATTAGCGATTTTTTCCAAAGCTCGGGCTAATCCCTCGGGATAGCGAGTTAAGAGAGCCCCATTAGCATCGGCCAAAAATTCTCTTTTACGAGAGATAGCTAATTGTAGAAGAGTGGCGGCTAGAGGAGCAAAAAGAGCAGCTAATAATCCCAGAATTAAAAAAATAAATTCTAAATTGTCATTTTTTTCTCTTCTTCTTTCCCCACCAAAAGCCATTTCTCTAATCAACCAATTAGATAAAAGAGAAATCACTCCTACTAAAACAACGATAACAGAATCTAATAAAATATCGCGGTTACCAATATGAGATAATTCATGGCTTACCACCCCTTCTAACTCAACTTTATCTAATTTATTCAAAAGCCCAGAAGTAACGCAAATCGCAGCGTGTTGAGGGTCACGCCCAGTAGCAAAAGCGTTGGGAGAAACATCATTAATAATATAAACTTTAGGCATGGGTAATCCAGCCGTAATAGATAAATTTTCCACAAGACGATATAACTCTGGATTATCCCCCTTTTGAAGGGGACCTTGAGCTTGGGATAAAGATAAAATTATTTTATCTGAGTTCCAATAACTTAAAAAACTTTGAGTAATAGCTAAGGCAACTGCTATAAATAAAATCCATTGTTCATTAAATAAATAACTAAAAATCCAACCTAAAAAAATAACAAAAACCAAAAACAGGGTCATAAAAAGCCACGTTTTCCTAATATTGGATGCTGCTTGGGTATAAAGAGTCATTTTAGAATTGCACTTTTACTGGCTCTTTTTCTTCTGGGGCTTCGGTTTCAAATAAATTCTCTGCTTTAAAACCAAACATTCCAGCGATAATATTAGAAGGAAAAGTTTGAATAGCAATATTATAATCTCTTACATTGCCATTATAAAAACGTCGAGCAGCTTGAATTTTATCCTCTGTATCAATTAGTTCTTGTTGTAATTCAAGAAAATTAGTATTAGCTTTTAATTCGGGATAATTTTCTGCTACTGCAAATAATGATTTAACAGTGTCACTTAATTCATTTTCCGCTTTTATTTTATCTAGGCCCTGGGCTTGCATAGCCTGGCTCCGAGTAGCAGTCACTTTCTCAAAAACTTCTTTTTCGTGACTGGCATAACCTTTGACAGCTTCTACGATATTGGGAATTAAATCATAGCGTCTCTTTAACTGAACATCAATATCTGCCCAAGCCTCCTTCACTCTTACTCTTCTTTGAATTAAGGAATTAAAAACCCAAACAACAAAACCTACAATTAAACCGATAATAACCAAGAGAGCAATCATATTTATATTTTTATTTATATTTTTTAGTAATTTTACGACCTCCTTTTATATTATACTAAATTTCTCATGTTTTTAATACTCTTCGCTGGGCATGGAGGGTGGTAAGTTATTGTCCTTTTTTTCTGGAATTTCATAAACTACGGCTTCGGTAGTTAAAAGCATACTGCTAACAGAAGCTGCATTTTCCAGGGCACTCCTGGTAACTTTAGTAGGATCAACAATACCAGATTTAATCATATCAACAAATTCCCCTGTTAAAGCATTAAACCCTTCATTATTGCCCCTCTTTTTGGCTTCTCCCAAAATGACAGCTCCATCTTGTCCAGCATTTTCTGCTATTTTTCGAATAGGATTTTCTAAAGATTTTCTTACAATCTCTACTCCTATTTTTTCATCATCATTATCAAGAACAATATCATTTAAAGCCTCTTCAGCTTTTAAGAAAGCCACTCCCCCTCCTGGAACAATACCCTCTTCTAAAGCGGATTTAGCAGCTCTGACGGCATCTTCTACTCGATGTTGTTTTTCTTTTTGTTCTACTTCTGTAGGAGCACCTACTTTAATTACGGCCACCCCACCAGAAAGTTTAGCTAAACGTTCTTGTAATTTTTCTTTCTCAAAATCAGATTCAGTAATTTCTAATTCTTTCTTTATTTGTTTAATTCTTTGATCAATATCTTCCTTAGAACCAGCTCCTTCAACAATGGTAGTATTCTCTTTATCAACTACTACCCGACGAGCTTGTCCTAAATCACTTAATTCTGTTTTTTCTAATTTCATTCCTAGTTCTTCAGACACAACTTTACCTCCAGTAACAATGGCAATATCTTCCATTAGTTCTTTTCTTCGGTCACCAAAACCAGGAGTTTTGACAGTAATGACATTAAACACTCCTCGTAATTTATTCAAAATAATTGTGGCCAAAGCCTCACCACTAACATCTTCAGCAATAATTAATAATTCTTTTTTACCACTTTGTAAAATTTTATCTAGCAAAGGCAAAATACTTTGAATACTAGTAATTTTTTGATCGGTAATTAAAATATAAGGATCTTCAAGAATCCCCTGCATTTTTTCTGAATCAGTAATCATATAGGGAGAAATATAACCGCGATCAAATTGCAAACCTTTAACAATCTCTTTCGCTAAACCTAAAGTCTTAGCCTCTTCCACGGTAATTACTCCATCTTTTCCTACTTCGTCAATAATATCAGCAATTAAGTTTCCAATTTCTTTGTCTTTAGAAGAAATAGTAGCTACATTAGATACGGCCTCGTGACCTTCTACTTTTTGAGATATTTTTTTTAATTCCTCTACCACTTTACTTACTGCTTTTTCTATTCCTTTTTTAATACTTAAAGGATCAGCTCCGGCGGCCACATTTTTTAATCCAGTATTAATCATTGACCAAGCTAATAAAATAGCAGTAGTTGTTCCATCGCCAGCAGCGTCATTGGTTTTTTCGGCTGCTTCTTTTAAAATTTCAGCCCCTAAGTTTTCTACTTTATCTTCTAGTTCTATTTCCTTTGCAATCGTCACTCCATCATTAGTAATTAAGGGAGAACCAAAACCACGGTCTAAAATAACATTAGAACCTTTGGGGCCCAATGTCACTACTACTGCCTGAGCTAATTTATCTACTCCTTTTTTTAATGATTGACGAGCTTTCTCGTCAAAAATAATTTCTTTTGCCATAGCATTTAAATTAAATTTACAATTTATAATTTACAATTTTCATTGAATTTACAATTTTACAATTTTCAAACCTCTAAGATTTAGTTATCAATTGAGTCATTGAAAATTGAAAATTGATCAATTACTCTAATATCGCTAAGACATCGTCTTCGCGAATTACTAAATATTCTTTCTCATCTATTTTAATTTCATTGGGAGCGTATTTAGTAAAAAGGATTTTATCTCCCACTTTTACGGTTAAAGGAATGATCTTGCCTTCCTCTGTGACTTTGCCAGACCCTACGGCAATCACTTTACCGGCCACTGGTTTTTCTTCAGTAGTATCAGGAATAAAAATTCCTGATTTAGTCACTTTTTCTTCGTTTAATGGTTCAACAAAAATATGATCTGATAGTGGTTTAATATTCATATTATTTAAAGTAATTAGTAATTTATAATTAATTTAATTTTAGCAATCGCCGACCACGTTTGCCAATTATCTATTTTACTCAAACAAAAAAAATTGTCAACACCCACATCAAATAAGTTTAAGCGAGGGAAAATATTTACTCTCCATTAGTTTCCTCAAAGTCTTCTGATGGTTTATCTATTTCTAATGGTTCGGTTCCTATTTTTTTACCAGAAATATGATAAACATCTTTATCAATTTTGCTTAATTCTTTATAGGCAGAATTATACATTCCTACTGTCGTTCCTAAATGATTACCTAATTTTTGCATATAAGTTTCATAACTCATCAAATGGCGGCCTAATTCTTCTACTCTCTTTTTAATTTCTTTAGCGGATTCTTCAATTTCTAAAGCCTTTAATCCCTGAAGAACAGTTTGTAAATAAGCCAAAAAAGAAGTAGGAGAAACAATAATGACTTTCTTCTCTCCCATGGCATATTCAATTAAGTCCCGAGTATTAGCTTTAATCGCTCCGATACGGTTAATTAATAAATCATAGTAAATAGCTTCGGAGGGAATAAACATAAAGGCGAATTCCATCGTCCCCTCTTCTGGTTTAATGTATTTAGAAGTTTCATCAATCCTGGTTTTTAAATCATTTCTAAATAAATCTTCCAGCTTTTTCTTTTCTGTTTCGTCATGAGCTTCTAAAATACGATTATAATTTTCTAAACTAAATTTAGAATCAATAGGAATTATTTTATCTTTTATAAAAATAACTGCATCTACTGCTGTCCCATCTTTAAAAGCATATTGAGTTTGATAGCTCCCCGGCGGTAAAACATTTTTTAAAACTGTTTCTAAGTAATATTCTCCAAGAACTCCCCTCTGTTTGGGATTAGTTAAGGTATCTTCTAATTTACGCAATTGGTCGGTAAAATTAATTACTTGTTTATTAGTTTCATCTAGTTTAGTTAATTTTTCTGTCACTTCTTTAATCATTTGGGCGCTCTGTCCAAATTGGTTCTGAAACATATGGGTTGACTCTCCTAATTTATTATCTAAAGTTCTCACAATCTCCTGAATTTGATTTTGGAGTAATAACAACGACTGTTCATCTTTCACCTCTCTCTGGTTCCCCCTTTCTTTTAAAAACAAAATGATTAAAAAAAATAAACCTATTAAAATTAATCCAATTAAAAAATATAAAATAGTGAGCATAAATATAATAATAAATTTTTAATTTTTAATTTTTAAACTTTTGTTTGTCATTCTCCCTCTTTCTTTAATTCTTCTAATAATTCTTTTGCTCTCTTAGAAAGATTCTTTGGAGTTTTTATTTTAACCGTAACATATAAATCACCAAAACCAACATTATTAAAATGTTTAATACCTTTGCCTCTTAAACGGAAAATTTCTCCCGAATCAGTCCCTGCCGGTATTTTTAATACTATTATTTTATGATCCAAAGTAGAAATTTCTTTTTCTGCTCCTAAGGCAGCTTCAGGAAAAGAAATATAAAGAGTCATAAATAAATCATCACCCTTTCTGGTAAAAACTGGATGAGATTTGATTAAAATCTTTAAATATAAATCACCGCTAGGATTACCTAAAATGCCTGCCTCACCCTCTTCTTTTATTTTAATTACCTCACCATCTCTTATTCCTTGAGGAATATCAACCCTGATTGTTTTGTTATCATAATAACGTCCATCTCCTCCACAAACATGACAAGGTTCTTCTGGTATTTTTCCTCGACCATGACATTTAGGACATTCAGTAATTTGAGTAAAAACACCAAAAATAGTTCGTTTAGTTTCTCGAATAACTCCTTCTCCTTTACAGGTAGGGCAGGTTTTTAATTTGGAACCAGGTTCATATCCCTTACCATGACAATGTTCGCAAGCCACATAAGTTTTAAAAGAAACTTCTTTTTTTACTCCATAAGCTGCTTCCTCTAAGGTTAATTCTACAGTTAGTTCTAAATCCCTTCCTCGATTCTGATTTTTTGTTTTTTGTCTTTGTCTTGTTTCTCCTCCAAAAAAATCAGAAAAAATGTCGCTAAAATCAAATGTTTCCCCAAAATTAGATGAAAAACTGAAGGGTTGTCCTTCAAAATTAATATTTTGCCAGTCAAAACCATTGAAACCAGCTTCTGTCCCTGCCCCGGTCTGAGCTCCTTCAAAAGTCGTTCCAAATTTATCGTATTGAGCTCGTTTTTCTGGATCAATGAGAACATGGTAAGCCTCATTAATTTCTTTAAATTTTTCTGTATCCCCTCCTTTATCAGGATGATATTTATGAGCTAACTTATAATAGGCATTTTTAATGTCGGATTGAGAAGCATTTTTTGGCACACCTAAAATTTCATAATAATCTTTCATACAAATAATTTTTATTAAATTTCTTTCAATTCAATAATCCTACCTGAGAAAAGATTAATTGAAGTTCTTGCTCTTTTTCTTTTAAAAGTGATTGGGTATGAGCTTCAATATTGGTTCTAATAAACGGTTCGGTATGAGCAGGGTGGAGATGAATCCAAAAATCTTTCCCCTGAATAATTATGCCATCATAGTGTTCAACCGTCATTCCTTTATCTAAATAATATTTTTCTACTTGAATTAATTTCTTTTCATATCCTTCATTTTGTTGATAATTAGTTTCTTGAGAATGAAAGTAAGGATTTGTTTCTTTTACCAATTCTGATAAAGTTTTTTTATTCTGAGATAATATTTCTAATAAGACAAGAAAGGCAATCATGCCAGAATCAGAATAAAAATTCTCTTTGAAATAAAAGTGTCCCGTATGTTCTCCTCCCAAAAGAGCGTCATTTTCTCTCATGGTCGCCTTCATAAAAGAATGGCCAATAGGAGACCTTATAGGGATGCCTTGATATTTTAAAATTGTTTCTTTGATAATCAGAGACGAAGCAGAATCGTACACTACTCTAGCCTTTGGATTACTAGGTAAGAAATGTTTAATAAAAAGAGCTAAAATTGTACTGGCTTCCACAAATTTTCCTTTTTCATCAATAAAAGCCACTCTATCAGCATCTCCATCAAAAATTACTCCTAAATCCAACTGCTTTTTTAAAACAACTTCGGATAATTGCTTTAAAGCTTTGGGGTTGTTGGAATTCGGCAAATGATGAGGAAAGGTACCATCCAGTTTAAGATTTAAATAATGAGGGCGAAGAGATAATCTCGAAACAATTTCTTCAATAATTAAACCCGCCATACCATTTGAGGTATCAATGGCAAGATGAAATGGTTTAATATTTTTTATTTGAATAAATGATAACAGATGCTTGAGATAATCATTATGAATATTCTGCTTAACAATTTCTCCTTTTTGTACATTTAAAAGAACAAAATTATTAGAGGTTAAGATGTTTTGTAAAACTTGAAGTCCATTATCTTCATAGAGCATAATGGCTCCTTTTTTGCAGATTTTAAATCCATTATCCGAGGGAGGATTATGACTAGCCGTAATCATTACTCCTGCCTCAAAGCCAAATTTTCCTACAGCAAAATAAAAAGCATCCGTGGAAACAAGGCCTAAATCAATCACCTCAGCTCCATTAGAAATAATCCCTTCCGACAAAGCCTGAAATAAAGACTCCGATGATAACCTAATATCTCTTCCTAAAGCAACGTTTTTACAAGCTAAATATTTTACTAATGATTGGCCTATTTTGAAAGCAACGTCTTCATTCAATTCATTAGGATAACTACCCCTAATATCATTTCCTTTAAAAATACCACTATAATAATCCATTTATTTGAAAAAAATTAAGCCAAAGCAATTTCATCTTTTTCTATTCCCACTTTTTTAATTTGAAGATATTTCACTAAAATTAGAAATTTGAATAACAACCAACTCAAAATAATAATAAGAGAACCAAAAAGATAATTAAAAGCAACTAAGATACTCCAGGCAGTAGTAAGAAACACAAAATAAACAATAATTTTCAGGGGAAAACTCATTGTTGACCAATGAAGTTTAAAATAATCAAAAAGTAAATTTGTAATAGTCTCTTTTCCTGTAATAGTCAAACCAAGCATTTGAGATAAACCTTCTCTTGTTTGCTTCAATAATAATTGCTGAGCTGAATAGTTTAAAATACCCAATTGGCTACTTTCGGTTTTAAGATAAGCCAATAAGACATCATCTACCGTTCCGCCAAGATTAATACCCCTTATTATGCCGCCATTGGGGGAAATTAAATTATCCAGTTTATATTGACCAAGATCTAGATTATTTTTTTCAAAATAAACTAAAGAACCAATGACAATAAAAAAAACTAAACTAAGAAACAGAACTCCCTTGGAAATAATTCTTGATAAATTCAAATCAATTAAACTATTGGCTTCTATTTTCATTTTCCATCCAGCCCAAAAAAAGGAGATAATAATGGCCAAAATAACAAAAATAAGATTTTGATTCCGTGTTTGGTCTAAAATAATAGGTAAAAAAGGAACAACACTAAATAAAATAGTAAAGAAATAAAAATGACTTTTAGGAGCAACTAAGAAGAAAATAGGTAAAAGAGCAAAGGAGACTAGCCATAAAGCGCTCGCTCCAATTAAAATAGTTAAACTGAAATTCTTAATTGCTCCCAAAGTTAAAAGAGAAGCTAGACTTAAACAACTAACAATAATTGCTACTAAGATCAGTGACTTTAAAGATTCACTCCGGTCTCGGTAAGCTAATTTATAAACTCGATAAAAATTAGAATCTTGAGGCATTAATAACAGTATAACAATTTTGGCCTAGGAAAGCAAAATTATTTTTCCTCAAAATTAGCATCCTGAGCATCTGGTGGTTCTTTTTTCTTCTCTTCTGATTGTTCTGGATTGCTATCTTCTGGCTTAGACTCTTGTGAACTGCCACCCGTCTGCTTATATAAAGCAGCTCCTAATTCCGATAAACTTTTGCTTAAATCATCAATGTTCTCTTTAATAGAGTTGACATCTGTTCCGTCTTTAACCCCTTTTAAGGCTTTTATTTTATCCTCTACTTGAGTTTTTAGATCACTGGGAGCTTTTTCAGCATTATCCTTTAAAGTTTTTTCTGCTGTATAAATTAAAGTTTCTGCATTATTCTTGATTTCTGCTAGCTCTTTCTTTTGTTTATCTTCATTAGCATATATCTCTGCCTCATGCTTTAACTTTTCTATTTCTTCTTTAGATAAACCAGTAGAACCCTCAATTCTTACTGCCTGAGTTTTACCTGACGCTTTGTCTTTTGCAGTCACATTTAAAATTCCATTGGCATCAATGTCAAAAGTTACTTCTATTTGAGGTAAACCTCGAGGAGCAGGAGGAAGACCATCTAAGATAAACTTACCTAAAGAACGACAGTCATTAGCCATTGGCCTTTCACCTTGCAAAACATTAATTTCTACTGAGGTCTGGTTATCAGAAGCTGTAGAAAAAATCTGACTCTTCGAAACAGGAATAGTGGTATTTTTATTAATCATGATAGTATTGATTCCTCCCAATGTCTCAATTCCCAAAGATAAGGGAAGAACATCCAAGAGGACAACATTTTTTATTTCTCCCTCTGTTCCTCTCCCCTCAGCTGTGGCTGTCAAAATTTCTGCCTCAATAGCTGCGCCAATAGCCACAATTTCTTCTGGATTAATAGATTTATTGGGTTCTTTACCAAAAAAAGCTTTTACATTATCCCGCACACTAGGAATCAAAGTTGTTCCTCCTACTAAAACTATTTCCTCTATTGCTTCCTTCTCTAGATGGGCGTCCTTTAATGTTTCTTTCACTTTTTCAATAGATTGATCTATTAGATCTTTTACTAGCTCATTAAACTTAGCTCTTGTTATTTTGGTATATAGATGCTTAGGACCAGAAGCATCAGCAGAAATATAGGGTAAATTAATTTCTGTCTCTAGGGTACTTGATAATTCTATCTTGGCTTTTTCGGCTGCCTCCTTTATTCTCTGAAGAGCCAGAGGATCTTTTGAAAGATCCATTCCTTGCTCTTTCTTAAAATCTGCTAATACCCAATCAATAATTCTTTGGTCAAAATCCTTACCCCCAAGATGAGCTGCTCCTCCAGTAGCCAAAACCTCTACTGTTTCTGGGGCAACATCAAGGATGGTAACATCAAAAGTTCCTCCTCCAAAATCATAAACTAAAACCTTTTGAGCTTGTTTTTTACCCAAGCCATAAGCTAAAGCAGCTGCTGTTGGTTCATTAATTACCCTCAAGACCTTGAAGCCAGCAATTTCTCCTGCTGTTTTAGTAGCTTTTCTTTGAGAATCATCAAAATTAGCTGGACAAGTAATTACAGCACTTTCCACTTTTTCTCCTAATTTTTCTTCCGCATCTAATTTTAATTTTTGTAAGATCATGGAAGAAATTTCAATGGGGCTATACCATTTGTCACCCATCTTTACCTCCACCTCTCCATCACTTCTTTTTCGTGTTTCATAAGGCAGTTTTTTTATTTCTTTTTGAATTTCTGGATCATCAAATTTTCTGCCAATAAATCTTTTCACCTCAAAAATAGTATTTTGAGGATTAGTAACCACTTGCCTTTTGGCTAAATCACCCACCAATCTTTCGCTATTTTTAGTAATAGCAACCACTGAAGGGGTTAAAATAGAACCTTCTCTATTTTCTAAACATTTGGGTTCCCCTTGAACAATGGAAGCCATTTTTGATATTGAAGTTCCTAAATCAATTCCTAATATTTTTGACATATTTGTTATTTGTTAGTTATTTTTTGTTATTTGTTTTTGCGACCGCGACCCTAACAGGCCTAATTAATTTACCATTAAAACGATAGCCTTTCTGAAATACTTCGACAATGGTACCAGGGGGCACAGAAGAATTTTCTACTTCTGAAATAATTTCATTTTGATTCAAATCTGGCATTGCTCCTTTTTCTGCTTGAATCTCTTCTAGTCCCTCCTTCTTCATAACATCCTCTAATTGATTCTTGATTAAATAAATCCCTTTTAAATATTTATCCTTTTCTTTTGATTGACTATTATTTTCTAAACTTTCAATGGCAAGTTCAAAACTATCTAAAATGGTAATAAGTTCTTTTACAAGACGTTCATTAGCAAACTTTATTACTCCTCTCAATCTTTCCTCTTCTTCTTTCTTGTAATTAATCAAATCGGCTCTGGCCTTCTGGTAATCATTAATATACTTATCTCTTTCTTTCTTTAATGCTTCTATCTCTAGGCCATCATTTAGAGGTTTAGTTTTTTCGTTTTTTTGATCTTGATTGTTTTCTGAGTTATTTTTGTTATCCATATTTTTTAATTTTTAATATATCGACGCCAATATACGAATGAATACGAATTATACGAATATATATCTTATCTTCCATTTTTTCATTCATATCATTCGTAAGATTTGTATATTAGTATCGTGTTATCTTCTTTCTGCTACGGCCTTTAATAAACTAATATTTTTATCGTAAGGCATTCTTTTATTCCCCAAAATGCCTAAAATATTTTTTGAGCGATGGGTTTGAGCCAAAACAGCGCTAAATTCATCGGACTTAATAAAGGGGTTATCTCGGCCAATAAAAACTAATGGTTCGTTTTTTATTTTAATATTTTTCACCTGTTCATCTAAAGTTTCTAAGGATTCAGCGATTTTAGGAACCAGTTCTAAAGCTGAATCCAGATCTGTTAAAATACTAGAAAAAATATATTTTAAACCACATTTTTTCACTTCATCGCTTTCTTTAATATAACAAAAACTGAGAGACTGGCTAGTATTAGAAATAAAATTAATAATTTCTTCCCAATTATTTCTTGATTCTTCTCTAGTTTGAATGATTTTATCCCATTTTTCCATCCAGGAGTTTATAATATTTTTCTCGGAAAGAATATCCACAAAAAATCTCCAAGCTTTGTCAGTAGGAACTCTCCCTCCGGAAATATGAAATTTATATAAATATCCCTCTTCTGTTAATTCCTGAAAATCATTTCTAATAGTCGCTGGACTAACATTAAAATTATAATGAACAACTAAAAACTGAGAGGCAATTGGCTCTCCTTTTTGGATATAGGATTTTACTAGCTTTTCTAAAATTCCCTTCTGGCGATTTTTTAATTTGGAATTAAAATTTCTCATCAGGTTCTTATCTCTTTATTTATTATACTCGTTAGCAATCAAATGTCAAGAGTGCTAACCCAGAATTTGGCCTGCCTGCGCAGGCAGGAATCTGGAATCTGGAATACAATAATACATTTTTAATTTTTCATTTTTAAACAATTATACTCAATACTCTATACTCAATACTTCTTTATTCGCCCCTTTTCCACTATTTACTCACAAAAACAGTTGTCTCAATTTGAATCTCATGATAAACTAAAGAAGTAATATTTAAAACTATTTCTATGCGGCAAATATATAAAGGCAAAATAACCTGGGTAGATATTACTGCGCCAGATGAAGAAGATATTAAATATCTACAAAAAAATTATCATTTTCACCCTTTAATTCTAAAGGAACTTGAAACCCTCAGCCAAAGAAATAAAGCTGAGATTTATGACAATTATCTTTTTCTTGTGACCCATTTTCCTAATTGGGACTCCCAAAAACAAATTTCTCTTCCCTGGGAAGTAGATCTTATTATTGCCCAAAAATATTTAATCACCGTTAGTTATGATGATTCTTCAGAAGCTCATTTAGAACTTAAGGAAAAAATTTATCAAAAAGATTTTGAACATGAATATCTTAGCGATACTGTAAAATTGCTTTATTTCATTTTTGAACATTATCTTGAATTTGCTGATAGGCAAATTACTCATATTCAAACTAAAATTAATAATATTGAAGAACAAATTTTCCAACACAAACAAGAAGAAGTTATTCCTCAACTCTCCTTTGTTAAAAGAGATATTTTAAATTTTCGAAGAATTTTTAACTATTTAAAAGAAGATCTTAATTCTTTAAACAGAAAAGGAAAATTACTGCTTGGAGATGATTACAAAATCTATTTTGATGATCTCGTTGGTGATAGTCTTAAGTTAGATAATGTGATTGACAATTTTAAAGACACTCTAGAGGCTTTAGAAAATACCAATAATTCTTTTATCGAGCATAAAATCAATATTTTAACTAGGATTTATACTATTATTTCTTTCATGACTCTACCAACTATTTTAGTGATTAGTCTATACCAAACCAATACTCATTATCTCCCTTTTGTTGGCTCTCGTTATGATACTTTAATTGTTTTATTAATTGCCCTCACCCCTTCTTTCCTTGTTTATCTATACTTAAGAAAGAAAAAGCTCCTCTAATTACCTCTCAATATGATTAAGTTATACAATACTCTTACTCACAAGAAAGAAACTTTTAAACCCTTACATAATAAAAAGGTGACTCTTTATACCTGTGGGCCAACTGTCTATTCTTATGCCCATATCGGTAATTTAAGAACCTACCTTTTTGAAGATATTCTCAAAAGAGTTTTGATTATCAATGGTTATAAAGTTAAACACTTGATGAATATTACTGATGTTGGCCATTTAACCTCTGATGCTGATACGGGTGAAGATAAAATGGAAAAAGAGGCTAAAAACGAAAAGAAAACTGCCTGGCAAATTGCCGAATTTTATACTCAAGCTTTCTTTGAAGATATTAAAAAATTAAATATTATTAAACCTAATCTTATAAAAAAAGCCACTGATTATGTTTCAGAAGATATTGAACTTATTAAAGCTTTAGAAAAAAATGGCTTTACCTACAAAACTTCCGATGGTATTTATTTTGACTCTTCAAAACTGAAAGATTACGGCAAACTCACAGGAATGAATTTTACTACCTTAAATCAAGCTCTTCAAGCTGGTGCCCGAATTGAAATTTCTCCCGAAAAAAAGAATATTACTGATTTTTCCTTATGGAAATTCTCGCCTCAAGATGTTAAAAGGCAAATGGAATGGAATTCTCCTTGGGGGATTGGTTTTCCTGGTTGGCATATTGAATGCGCTACTTTAAATTTAAAATTTCTAGCTCAAGCCTTCCGGGGTAAACAGTTGGTGCCAGAAAAAGCTCAAACTATTGATATTCATTGCGGTGGTATTGACCATATCCCTATTCATCATACTAATGAAATTGCTCAGGTAGAAGCAGTAACTCATAAACCATTTGTTAAATATTGGTTACATGGTGAATTTTTAAAGTTACCTAAAGCTAGAATGGGAAAATCAGAAGGTAATGCGATTCTCTTAAACAGTTTAATAGATGAAGGTTTCTCTCCTCTTAGTTATCGTTATTTAGTTTTAAATACTCACTATCGTGCTCCTTTGGATTTTTCTTTTGAAGCTCTCCGAGCTAGCCAAGAAACTCTTTTGAAAATTTATGATTTTATTTATGATATTCTCTTTAAAATCCACTATTTTAAAACTCATAAAATAAAAATTAATCAACCATCATCGTTTGATTTGAAGCAATACCAAGATAAATTTCTTCAAGCTATAAATAATGATCTTAATACCCCTCAAGCCTTAGCTATTCTTTGGGAACTTATTAATCAGTCTCAAAAAAACATCAATCAATTTTCTCTTAAAGATCTCAAAAATATCTATCAGTCAATGTTATTTTTTGATAAGATTCTTGGTTTAAATTTTGAGAAAATTAAACTAATTAAAATTACTAACCCTCTGCGCAAATTAATAGCGGAACGAGAAATTAGCCGTCAAAATAAAGACTGGTCTCAGGCTGATGAAATCCGAAAGCAAATAGAACAATTAGGTTACACTATTAAAGATACATCGTTTGGTCCTCAACTTAAACCCCGCACTTTTTAAGAATTAGCTTCGCTTAAAAATAATAATTTATTCTTAAAAGGTGTGGGACGAAGGATCTCTGGGTTTATCCCAGTTACATTAAATTATGACTCCCATTCCTCAAGATAAAATGCCCCCTCAAAATCCTGAAGCTGAGGAATCAGTTTTAGGCTCTATTATTATTGATAATGACGCTTTGATCAAAGTAGCTGATATCATTGGCCCAGATGATTTTTATGTTCCTGCTCATCGTCATATTTTTGAGGCTATTCTTGATTTGTATTACAAAAATGCTCCGATTGATATTTTATCTTTATCTAATCGTTTAGAAGAAAAGAAATTATTAAGCGAGGTAGGAGGAGCCAGTTTCTTAACTTCTTTGGTAAATAAAACACCCACTAGTGCTCATATTCTTCATTATGCCGAGATTATTCACCAGAAAAAAGTTTTGCGCGACCTGATTGCTGCTTCATATAAGATAGCTGAATTAGGTTGGAATGAATCAGAGGATATTGAGGATTTATTAGACCAAGCCGAACAAACTATTTTTACTATTTCTCAAAAATCAGTTTCTCAAGATTTTATCATCTTAAAAGATGAACTTACTAAAGCCTTTGAAAGAATCGATCAATTACAAAAAGGAGGTGGTAAATTAAGAGGAGTACCTACTGGTTTTGAGGCTTTAGATAACTATCTCTCTGGATTGCAAAAATCTGATTTAATTATTTTAGGTGCCCGACCTTCTATTGGTAAAACTTCTTTAGCCATGGATATTGCCAGAAATATTGCTCTAAAAGAAAAAGTTCCTGTAGGAATTTTCAGTTTAGAAATGTCTAAAGATCAAGTAGTCGACCGCCTTATTGCTGCCGAATCAACAGTTGACCTTTGGAAAATTAGAACTGGTCATCTTTCTACTGATGGAGAAATTAATGATTTTTCCCTTATTCAAGATGCCTTTAGCCGCTTATCAGAAGCTCCTATTTATATTGATGACGCCGCGTCCCCTACGGTTATGCAAATGAGAACAATGGCTCGCAGGCTATTATCTCAAAGTAATTTAGGATTAATTATTGTGGATTATCTTCAATTAATCACCCCTATGATGACCAGAGAAAGCACGGTTCAACAATATTCAGAGGTTTCTCGTTCTTTAAAGAGTTTAGCTCGAGAGTTGAATATTCCTATCTTAGCTCTTTCTCAACTTTCCCGAGCTGTGGAACAACGTTCTCCGGCTATTCCTCGGCTTTCTGATTTAAGAGAAACAGGAAGCTTAGAGCAAGATGCAGATGTGGTTCTCTTTATTTATCGCGAGGATAAATATTATCCAGAGTCAGAAAGAAAGAATATTGCCGATATCATAATTGCCAAACATCGCAATGGCCCTTTAGGAAAAGCTTCTTTATATTTTAATGAACAATTAGCTAGTTTCAGAAACTTAGAAAAAGAAGAAAAATACGGCGAGTTAGACGAATTAGAAGGAGAATAATTTGGAATAAATTTTTAATTTTTAATTTTTAAACAATTATACTCAATACTGAATACAGAATACAGAATACTGAATACTTATTTTTGTTATTTGGAATTTTAAATTATAATGTATGGAACCTCCCAAATCAATTCAAAATTTTATTAAACTTTTTTCCCAAATTCCTGGCATTGGTCCTAGACAAGCTACAAGGATTGCTTTTTGGTTTCTTCATCAACCCAAAGAAACTCAAGCAGAATATCTAAAAGAAATTAATAACCTTTCTACTAAAATTAGATTATGTAAAAACTGTTTTTTGCCTTTTGAGCCAAAAAATAATGAAACTCTCTGTGAAATTTGTCGTAACCCCCTAAGAGACCATTCTCTTATTTGTGTAGTAGAAAAAGAAACCGATTTATTTTCTATAGAAAAAACTAATAAATACCGAGGAGTTTATTATATTTTAGGTAGATTACTTTCAGAGATTGAGGAACAAAAAACAAGTCCCATTAATCTTATCCCTCTTCTTTCGCAAATTAAAAACAGCTTTCGTGCCAAAAAGCCTGTTAAAGAAATTATCCTTGCCCTTAGCCCTACCTCGGAAGGTAATCTCACTACTTATTATTTAGAGCGTCAGCTAAAAAATCTAAAGCTTAATTTTAAAATTACTAAATTAGCTCGTGGCTTGCCTCATGGTGGAGAAGTAGAATTTGCCGACAGCGAGACTTTGATAAACGCCTTGGAAGGTAGAAAATGACAATCGCTCGTCTTTTCTTCTGCTCATTTTAAATCTTAAGGCTCGGGTATGTTGTTACAAAAACACGCTTAATTTAAAAAGACTAATTAAAAATATCACCCAAAGGCGATATTTTAATTTCCATAAATTTCTACTATATTTCAATGTATTTCTTTTATTACTGCCTTCATATAAGGCTGACGATGACCTTTCTTTTTGTGATAACGAGTCTTGGAATGATAACGAAAAACAATAATTTTTCTACCTCGCCCAGCTTTTTCTATTTGAGCCACTACTTTTAACCCTTCCAAATAGGGCTTGCCTATTTTAATGTTTCCCTCATCATCTACCAAAAGAAGTACTTTATCAAAAACCACCTCTTCTCCCTCTTTAGCGGTTTTAATTTGTTCTATGGTAATTCTTTGCTCCGGAGTAATTAAATATTGTTTTCCTCCTGTTTCGATAACAGCTATCATATAATTGTAATTTAATTTTTACCTACCCAAGTTTTGTTTTAGAAAATTTGGGCAGGTGAATTTTTGATTGGTATTCCTGTGAAAGCGAAAATCTCTTCTCTATCTATTTAAAAAATACACCTGAAGACTAATTAATAATAGCAAGAACCCTATTCCTATATTAGCAAAAAATAATAATTTACTCAAGTTTTCCTGATCTCTTTTAAGAAAATAGCTTAAAGCGCTATTAATGAGAATTAAAATTACACCTAAAAGAGGAACCTGCCAAAGAGCATAACGATTGGCTAAAAAATGAATTCCAAAATCATTGGTCCTTAAAGCCACGGGAAAATTAGGTCCAGTTTTTTTAAACACCAAAAAATTCAATGTTAAAGAAATAAACAAACAGCTTATTAAAACAAAATAATATATTTTTTTATGCACCGATATTTTTATTCAAAATCTCCTTGATTTCAATTTTGCTTTTCTGATTTTTGATTTTGCTTTTCTAATTGCAATTGCATCTTTTGAATAATTTCCTGAATTTGGGCAATTTTTTCATTAACCATTTGCATTTGTATATTCCA
>JBMFSN010000002.1:0-56898 GCA_049967535.1 Minisyncoccia bacterium
GCTGTTCCCCTAACAATTAAAATATTTTCTCCTTCGGGGGTTTTAATAAGAGCGCTACTTCTTAATCTAGTAAAATCAAAGGGTAAACTAAAAAGAACTGTAATATCTTCTAAAGCCTTATTTAAATGAAAGGATGACAAAGCTTCTAAAACTGTCTCATCTAAAGGATTGGTGCTTTTTTCTTTTATCGCCAGGGGCGAAACCAAAAGAAAGTATAATAAAATTTTGTTTTCTGTTTGGGCTATAATTTGTTCTAACCTTAATTTATTTTCTGTTAAGGTACCTGTTTTATCTGTACAGAGTATTTCCATATCTCCCAAATCCTCAATGGAAGACAGCCTTTTGACAATAACTTTTTTCTTTATTAATTTTAAAGCTCCTCGAGAAAGAGAAACGCTTACTACTACTGGTAAGGCTTCGGGTATTAGACCTACAATTAAAGCCACGCAAAAAATAATAAAACTAATTAAATTGGTCTGTCGTTGAAAAATAATATTAAGAATAAAAATTAAAAAAATAGTAATTAAAACAGTAATAAAGATCAACCTTGAAAAATCAGCTAATTCTTTTTCATAAATACTCGGTCGAATAATATTGGAACTGAGTTGCGCCATCTTTCCCAGTTCTGTTTGTGAGCCAGTATTAACAACTATTCCCTGGGCTTCCCCTGAAACCACTGCTGTTCCAGAGAAAATAATATTCTGAGCTTCAAAAATCGATTTAACTAGCGGTAATTCATCGGAGGTTTTATTAACTGGCTGTGATTCGCCGGTTAAAACTGACTCATCAACCATAAGACCATGGCTCTCTAACAATCTTAAATCAGCTGGGACAATGTCCCCTGCCTCGAGAAGAACAATATCACCAGGAACTAAATAGCAACTATCAATATTTATTTCTTTCCCAGAACGAATAACTTTAACTTGTTTGGCAAAATATTTTTTTAAGGTATCAGTTGCTTTTTGCGCTCGGTATTCTTGAAAAAATCCAATCATAACATTGATAAAGGCAAAAATAAAAATCAAAAGACTCTCTATTTTTTGATTTAAAAGTAGAGAAATAATACCAGCAATAAATAAAAGATAAAAAAAGGCAGATTTAAATTGTCTTAAAAGAATAGTAAAAAAATTATTTTCTTTAGTCTTAACTTCATTCAGGCCAAAAGTTTTTTGGAGAAAATTAACTTCTTCTTTTCTAAGACCATCGGGCCTGCTTTTAAGTAAGATAAATAATTCTTCTTTACTTTTTGAAGTAAAATCCAAAATAGACATAAAATAAAATTACCCCTTACCAATTTACAACTCTATTTTACTATAGTGCCAACTGGTATTTCTGTCCCAAAAGCTAAAAAAGAAATTTGGTCTTTATTATTCTTTATCATTTTCGTCTCCCATTAACTTTTTAAAATTCTCTTCTTCTTTAGCAATATCACCAGCAGATTTACTGCCTAAAAAATCTAAAATTTCAGGCAAGGAATTCATTTCTTTAATTTTCTTACGTATCCATTCAAATCTCGGTGCTGAGGCAATTTCCTCAAATTCCTTTACATTTTCTACAATTCTAGCTTGCTTATACAAAGTATAAAGATTATGATATTCCCCTATTTCTATTCCCGTTTTCTCTGATAAATCATGTAAAATCTTATTAACTTCAGGAGATATTGTCCCTTTGGTTTCTAATTTTCGCGTTTGATTATCTTTTTTATTGTCTTCTGGAGGATTCCCTTCAAAATGTTCAAAAGCCATATTAATAATTTAATTAATGTTTTTTACCACTCCATAAATAGCAACTTTCTTTTTAGTTCTTCTGGCCCACCAGATATCTCCATATGACCAATGCCAATATTCTGTCAAAGAATTTGATAAACCCACTTTTGAAAGCACATTAAAAAGGAGCTCTCGATTTCTTTGAATATATTTTGGTAATTTGGGTTGAAACGATTTGGCATTTTCCTGATATGTTAACTTGGCACTTTTCATAGGAACTTTTCTGCCATTACGCAGTAATCTTAAATCAACCGCTCCCCCAGTCATATGACCAGAAGCGTATTTACCATTAGAAGGAGCAACAAATTTATTAACTTCCTGAAGAACCCTATTTTTGGACCAATGAGGATATTTTTTGGAAAAACGCTGGATAAATCCTTGCTTTATCTCTTTCTGGATATATTGGGGCCGCCAAGCATCTCCTATAATAAAAGTCATCCCCTTGGGAAGTTCTTTTTTAGCCCGACAGATCATTAAAGCGACCGTTTTTCGAAGATAAGCTTTCTGTTCTTTTTTTGTTCGCCGTGGCCCTATGTCTATTACCAGCTCAGGACATAATTTCTTGATATCTACCAATGGTTCGTGGCATTCTTTTATCCTAATCATAAATATAATGTTATTATTTTGTTTATCTTTAATATTTATTATAACTCAAAATTTGCGAGAAAGAAAGACCTGAGATATACTGAAATCTATGAAATTAAGCAATAAAATTATCGTTGGGATGTCGGGCGGAGTAGACTCTTCAGCTGCTTTAATTTTATTAAAAAAACAAGGCTGGAGTCCAATAGGAATAACTTTAAAACTACCTGTTTGGCAAAGCAAAGCCAACGTTTGTCTTGATAATAGCTGTTGTACTCCCCAGTCAATAAAAATTGCCAAGGAAATCTGCCAAAAACTTAATATTCCTTATTATGTTATTGATGCCCAAAAGCAATTTCAAAAAGAAGTCGTTGAATATTTTATTAAAGAATTGAAATCTTATCATACCCCAAATCCATGCCTTATTTGCAATCGTAATCTCAAATTCCAGCTTTTAATCGCTTTAGCAAAAAAAATGAAAGCCCCCTTTGTCGCGACTGGCCATTATGCCCAAGTGAAATTCAATAAAAAAACTAGATTATATGAACTTTTTCAGGGTAAAGATAAAAATAAAGATCAAAGCTATTCTTTAAGTTTTCTTAAACAAAAACAATTAAAATATCTCATCTTACCTTTGGGGAAATATCTCAAAACTGAAACTTATCAACTAGTTCGCCAAGCGGGATTTCCTTTTTTTGAAAAGAAAAAAGAGAGCCAGAATTTCTGTTTTGTTTCTAATCAGGCTTTGCCAGAATTTATTAAACAAAAACTGGGCGTTCATAAGGGCTTCATTCAAGATTTAAAAGGTAATGTTTTAGGAGAACACTTGGGATTATATTTTTATACTATTGGTCAAAGAAAAGGGTTGGAACTAAGCGGTGGGCCATATTATGTGGTTGATTTTGATATTAAAAATAACATTTTATTAGTTTCTAAAAATAAAAAAGATTTATACAAAAAAGAGGTTCTTTTATCGCCTCTTAATTTAATTTCTTTAAAACCAACCAAAAAACCAATTGAAATTAAAGCCAAAATCAGATATCGCGCTAAATTGAGCAAAGCTAAATTAATAATTATCAATCACAATAAGGCTAAGATTATTTTTAATAAACCGCAAATGGCTATTACTCCGGGTCAATTTTGCGTTTTTTATAAAGGCCAAAAATGTTTAGGTGCAGGCATAATAAATTAAAAATTACAAATGAAAATAAAAATCAAAAGGTAAAAATAAGTATTCAGTATTCAGTATTTAGTATAATTTATTTAAATTTTAAAAGTTAGATTTTGAAATAAGTATTGAGTATAAATGTTTAAAAATTAAAAATTAAAAATTTATTATTGTATTTCAGATTTCAAATTACTTTTTATAATATTTTTTCTTAATGAATTCTTGCCACTTTTGCATTAAAAATTGAGTTTTCTCCCCTACTTGGCTGTGGTTAATTTGATATCCGTCAATTTGAACAACAGGGAGAATTTCACGCGTCGTTGAAGTAATAAAAACTTCTTTGGCTTTAATTAAATCTTGATAAGTAATAGGATGAATAATAGTTTTAAAATATTTTTGGGCTATTTGAAGAACGTATTTCCTAGTTACGCCCGGTAAAACAGCGTGATTGGGGGTGATTAAAAGATTGTTTTTAAAAATAAAGATATTACTCGAGGAACATTCGTAAACATTATTATCATAAACGTATAAAAGTTCTGAGGCTTTATTTTTCTGTAAAAGATAGTGAAAACGAATGGCTTCTACGTAATTGGCAATTTTAATTTGAGGATTAGTTCTTTTATGGTTTAAGCTTATTAATTTGATGCCTTTTTGATATAGCTCTTTGGGGTATGTTTTTAATGGTTCAGTTTCAATAAATAAAGTTTGCTTTTGAGGGAGCTCGAAATCTTCTTTGGGTATTCCCCCACTTAAAACAATTTTAATTTTAGCTTCTTTCAATTTGTTGCTTCTAATTAATTCACTAATAATCTCCTGCATTTTTACTTTGGCTACCGGGATTTTTAAATGCAGAAAGTCAGCCCCATTTTTTAAACGCTCGAAATGGTCATTAAAAGCAAAAATTTGGCCACGATAAGTTCTTAAAACCTCAAGAAGAGCATAACCACGAATAAAACCTAAATCCAAAGGATTAATACCTACTTTTTTGGAGTCAAGATAGTGGCCATTTAGATATGATTTCATACAAAGAAATATTGTATAGTAATTATTTACCTTTTGCAAGCAAAAGGCACAGGTTATTATCTGGTTTTAACCGCTGGTGAAGTGGTGGTATTTTGTAATTGCAAATTTTCTTTAGTCACTAAAGTAAATTGGACTTTTTTAGGGTCTAGGTTTACTAAATTTAAAGCAGAAGGGTATTTTAAATTATCTTGGTTTAAAGTAATAGTGTATTTATCAGGAACCGTCATATTATTCAAATCAATCGATACTTTTAAAAGATTGGGGTCTAATAATTTAAAATCTTGACTACGACCAGAAAAAGTAGCAATTACCTCGAGAGGTTTAATATTTTCCACTGCCAAAGTATTGTTAATATTAGTAAATTCTATTTGAGCAATAAAATTTTTCTGAATAATCCCTAAATTAGGATAGCTGATAAGAATCCAAACAAAAGCAGTAAAAATTAAAGAAATTAATGCCAAAAGAACATTACTTTGGATGCTTTTAATAAAATTGAGAAAAGAATAAGGTTTTTTATTTTGATTTAAAAATTCTAAAAATTTTTTCAGAAAAGAAATTAATTCTTCTTTGTCACTAATAGGTTTTAAAACACCATTTTGGGCAACAGTTACCGTCCCTTTTTCTTCAGAAACCATAACGCTTAAAGCATCGGTTCTTTCAGATAAACCTAAACCCGCTCGATGGCGAGTGCCATAATTTTTTAACTGAACTAAGTCCTTGGATAAAGGCAAATAAACAGCAAATTTTTTTATTTGATCATTTTCTAAAACAACAGCTCCATCATGCCCGGGAGAATGGGTATCAAATAAAGATAAGATTAAAGGGTTAGACAATCGAGCGTCTATTTCAATGCCTCCCGTCACATATGGCCAAATAGATTCTTGGCCAGGAATAACTATTAATGCTCCAATGCGGCGATTGGCCATAATAAAAATTGATTCTGCTAAACTATCAATCGTTTGCAAAGAAAAAGGCACTTGGTTTCTTCTTCCGCCGACCGAACCGATTAAATAAAAAAACCGTTTAATTTCTTCTTGAAAAATTACTACTAAAATAACAATAAACGCTCCTAAAAGAGTTTGAAGAATTTTATAAGTTAAGGACAGGTTGAGCCAATAAGAAACAGCGTAGGATAAAAGAAGAATCACCACTCCAATAATAGCAGGTAAAGATTTAGTTCGTCTCAAAAACCAAAGCGAAAGATAAACCAAAAAGGCCGTAAAAATAATATCTAAAACATCCTTGAATTGAAGGCTAGACAAAAAGATTCTCAAAGAAAAGGGATTAACTTTAAAAAAGGAAATAAAACTCGCGGTCATTAAAGCAATTGAAATTTATTAATAATCAAAGCAAATTGATAGCCTAAATAATTGGCTGCCTTGCGACAATAAACCATTCTTTGGGTAAAAATTTCAAAATATTCCATCACCGGAACAATTTTGGTATCAATATCTAAAGTTAAAGCAATAACTTTATTTTTTTTATCTACTGTAATTTTACTTTGTTTAGTAGCATAATTAACTCGAGCATGAATATCATCATCTAAACTTTTTAAATCATCTAAATAAACTCGACTGCGCCTCACATCGGATTTATCAGCAATTACCAACACAGCAGAAACTTTATTAACAAATTCGATCTCTTTCTGATTAAATTCATCATTATCATGAATTGCAATTGCTTGCATAATGGGAGTTAATTCCTCTACTGAATAAGTATCTTTAAAAACATCAAAAAAAAGAAGAGAACCAAGATATTGATGCTGATTGCGGCTTAAAAAATTAGCCATATCATGACAAAAGCCGCTAATAGCAGAGAGTTCTTGCTCGTTTTTTGTTAAACCAATGCTTTGGCTAATATTACGAGCCCGATCTGCTACCAAAGTAGCGTGTTTAAAGCCATGCTCTGTATAACCGATAGCTTTTAAAGCCTCGTCGCTTTTTTGAATAAATTCCAAAATTTGAGAATTATTATTAACTTTGGCTAAAGTAATCATAAAATTCAAAAATTAATCATTTAACAATTGAACCCGGCGGTATTTCTTTATCAGGCATTAACAAAGATATCTCTTCCTCAGTAGAAGCCGCTAAAAGCATGCCATTACTCTCTAGGCCCATTAAAGACTTAGACTCTAAATTAGCCACAATAATAATTTGTTTATTGACTAATTCTTCAGGAGAATAAAATTTGCCAATGCCAGCAATAATTTGGCGCTCTTCATTTCCTAGATTAACTTTTAATTTAATCAGTTTGTCCGAGTTTTCTACTTTTTCAGCTTCTAAAATTTTAGCTACTCTTAAATCTATTTTTTTAAAATCATCGTAAGTAATCATAATTTTAAAAATGTCGGGGCACTGGGACTTGAACCCAGAGTCGCACGCACCCCATGCGCGCATGTTACCATTACACTATGCCCCGTTAAAAATTATTTTTCTATTTTAATCGCTTGAGCAGGACAAAGTAAGGCGGCCTGAGTAATACAGTCTTTATTTTTTTCAAGGTCAGCGTTCTTTCTTGCACTAGATTTACCATTATGAAACTCAAAAACCTCCGGGCACATATTAACACACATTCCACAACCCAGGCATTTATTTGTATCAACTTTTAGTTTCATTTAAGCTGATTTAGTTAATTTTTTAAGGCAAGAAGTACAAACCCTAATACGCTTTCCATTGGGTAATTTGTACCATTGTAAATTAGCTTTTTGACGGTGGTGAGAAGTGGGATTATAAGCAGAACGCGTCTTTACCCGTGTAGTAGCTGTATTATATTGTTTTCCGCAAATAGCGCAAACCTGAGCCATAATAATGTTATTAAATTTAAAGAAAGAGGGGGCTGCCAAACAAGATCGAATTCAGTTAGAATCCAAGTGGGTGTCCTCGCTTTTAGCCCAAGGGATAAAAGACTTGGACTCCCTTGTAATACTATTTGATCTGAATCGATTTCTTGTTCAGTAAGCCCCAAAATTATTCTATCACAAAAAGCAAAAAAATCAAACCCTCCGCCATAACAAGTTTCAAAACACCCTGGAACTAGAAGATTAATTAATTATTAAAGCTTAAGCTTTAATGAGAAGATAACCTTCCTTTTAATAATTTATGGCGTCTTGTTTAAAAAATATAAACTCAGGCAGGAAAAATATTTTCTCTGAACGTTTGAGCGAAAGCCCTTTATAAAATTAAGGAGTTTTGGGAAGAAAATAGGGGTTGGAGCGAAGCGACATGGGTCCCCGTCATTTTCTGAAACAAAACGACTATAATTTTAAAAGGGCTGAGAGCGGTAGTAAAGAGAAAATATTTTCCCTGCTTAAACTTGTTTGGTGTGGGGGCAAGCTTACCTTATTCCAAAATGCCATCTAAATTGACATCATAAAGAATTGATTCTTGGACTAGACGATAATTAATCAGTTCTTCTGGTTTAAACCAAAGATTAATTTCTGCTTCGGCGTCAGAAATAGATGAAGAAGCATGAACTAAATTGCGAGTAGCCCGAAGATCAATATCTGCTGCCTGGTAGGAGTCAATGGTAAAATCACCTCGGATAGTTCCAACATCAGAGATTAAAGGCTCAGTACTGCCAGTTATTTTTCTTACTACTCCTACCGCGTTCATTCCCTGCCAAACCATGGCTACCACTGGGCCAGAAGTTAAATATTTTTTTAATTTATTTAAAGTCATATTTCCCATCTCTTCAGGATTTTCAGTAGGAGGAGTTAATCCTTTAGAAAGGTAAGCATCAATAGATTTTTGTCCGCTTTTCACTTTCCAATCTGAATCAATAAGATAGTGTTTTTCTATTAGTTCTTCTGTAGGCACCACTAACTTTAAACCAATTAATTTTAACCCGGTCTGTTCATAACGCTTAGTAATGTCGCCGATTAAACTGCGCTGAATCCCATCGGGTTTAATCAAAACTAAAGTTTTTTCTTTTTTAAAATCCATAGTGATTAAAATATTTTCAAATGTAATTCTTTTAATTGTTTTTCCTCAATTTCTGCAGGTGCGTTCATCATTAAGTCCCGGCCATCACCAGTTTTGGGGAAAGCGATAACCTCTCTGATAGAAGGCTCATTTTCTAAAATCATCATAATACGGTCGAGTCCCAAAGCAATCCCTCCATGAGGTGGAACACCATAACTAAACGCATCTAATAAATGGCCAAACTTTTCATAGATGGCTTCTTTTTTATGCCCCATAATTTCGAAAATAGCTTCTAATAATTCAGGTTCATGAATTCTCAAAGAACCACCTCCTACTTCGTAACCATTTAAGACAAAATCATATTGCTGGGCCAGGGGCAAAGATGGGTCTTTTTTAATTCTAGCTATGACCTCCTTAATATTTTCCCCTTCATTAAATTTGGGGCGAGTAAAAGGATGATGAACAGCATCAAAACGATGTTCTTCTTCTTTCCATTCAAATAAAGGAAAATCTACGACAAAAGCAAAAGCTAATTCATTGGGGTCATTTTTATTAATTCTTAAATCTGGCTTATCGGTGTGATACTGATTCATTACTTCCTGATATTGTAGGCGAGGAAAAGGAAAAGCCAGAATCTTTTTTTCCGGATAATATTTGTCTATTAAATTCTTGAATAAATCTTCTATTAAAGAAAGAATCTCTGCTTGGATAGGAAAATCCATTTCTATATCTAATTGAGTAAATTCTGGCTGACGGTCGCCTCGGGTATCCTCATCTCGAAAACAACGGGCAATTTGAAAATATCTCTCTAGACCAGCAACCATGAGAAGTTGTTTATATTGCTGAGGGCTTTGGGGTAAAGCATAAAACTTACCTGGATCTATTCGGGAAGGCACAACATAATCTCTTGCCCCTTCTGGAGTAGATTTAGTTAATTCTGGGGTGGCTACTTCTATAAAGTCTCTTTCTGATAAATAATCTCTTATAAATTTAGTAACTTGATGACGATGAAGAAGATTTTTTCTCATGCGTTCACGACGTAAATCTAAATAACGATATTTTAAACGTAAATCTTCACTAATCTCTTTACCATCAGAAGAAAGGTTAAAAGGAGGAGTTTTCGCTTGGGTTAAAACCTTTAAGTCTTTTACTTCAATTTCTATCTTTCCCGTGATAATTTTGGCATTTTCCATCCCTTGAGGTCTTGCTTTAACTAAGCCATTAATTTCAATGACCCATTCGGAACGTAATTTGTCAGCTAATTCATATGTTTCTTTTTGTTCAGGCGAAAAAACCAATTGGACAGTACCAGTTTTATCACGTAAATCAATAAAAATAATTTTTCCGTGGTCACGCCGGCTATCCACCCAACCAAAAAGATGAACTTTTTGACCAATTGACTGAACGGTATCTTTAGCCCAAAAACGAGACATATCAAAAATAATTTTAAATTTTGTAATTTTTAATTTTTAAACTCTAAAGCATTATACCTCAAAATAATAATCAAAGCAATCTTTTTGCCGAAACATTATTCGTGCTCTATTTTCATTTTTAAAGCATTGTTCTCTAAAATGAATTGAATTGTACCCTTAATATCGGTTCTGAAAATCTGAGCACCAATATTTTTTAATCTGGTTAGAGTATCTAAATGAGGTTGACCATAAGTATTCTCCCCTACCTCAATAACAGCTATTTGAGGATGAAAACTTTTCAAAAAGACATCAGAAGAAGAATAATTAGAGCCATGATGAGCTACTTTTAGAACATTAAATTGAGAAGGGGGAAATGAAAAAGATGAAAGCAATTTGTTCTCTTGAGCGCTACCGATATCGCCTGTAAAAAGAAATTGGTTATTACGAGAAAAGAAATCTAAAACTAGACAAGAATTATTTGCCTCATTAGAAAACATTAAATTTTTAGGAGGATAGAGGGTTAATAATTCATCTTGATAATTGGTATTTTCCCCTAAGTGAATTCTTACCCCCTTAAAGCCCTGAATGATTAAAATGTGGCGTTTTTTCAATTCCTCTACTAATTTCTGAAAGGAAGAGCTGGGATAAGTATAATTATTAAGCATCACTGCTTTAATTTTATATTTATCGAATAATTCAAATAATCCATTATAGTGATCTTTATTGGGATGAGAAAGAATAAATAAATCAATAGTCCGGTCATAAAAAGGCAAAACTTTACTTAACTCAAAAAGAATTTTATTATTCGGGCCAGCATCAATTAGAATATTACCAGCTTGGTAATGAATTAGCTCTGCATCGCCCTGCCCCACGTTTAGGAAAGCAATTTTTTCCTGAAAACGCAAGGCTTGAAAAATAATTAACCAAGTAAACATATTGGCCAGCAAAAGAACAAGAAGAAAAATCAAACGCTTACTAAAAACTAGTTTCATGATTTTTTAAAATAACTATTATTAAGCCTAAATAAATACAAATTATTAACCATAAAGGCAAAGAGGGTAATAATATTTCTGCCCAAGCCCAATGAGAAAACCAGTTTATTATCTCTAAAACATATTGGAGTAAAAAATTGAGAAAAACCCCCAAAAATAAACCTAGGGGGTAAAATAAAAGACTGATTAAACCAATAAACAATCCAAAGATTATTATTATCGGAACAAGAGGAACAACTAAAAGATTGGTAAGAGGAGTGACCAAAGATAGAAAATGAGTTTGATAAACCACCCAAGGAGTAACCATTATTAAAGCAGAGAAACTAAGGATTAAAGTATCTTTCAAAAGATGAAACTGATTTTGAAATATCTCTTTTTGCCAAAAAGACCAATGACTGATAAGAGGTGAAAAATAAATAATACCTAAAGTAGCTAAAACAGACAACTGAAAACCTAAATCATTAAAAATAATCTTAGGGTCTAAAAATACCATAATTAAAATAGCCAAAATTATGGCAGAAGAAGAACGATAAAGGCGATGATTAAGCCTTGCTAAAAGAAGTAAAAGGGTCATAATAGCCGCTCGCACAACTGAAGCAGAAAAATCAGCCATCACCATAAATCCTAGAATAAACAAAGCACTCAGAAGGAAATTGAACACCCCAGTAATTAAACAGATGTCTAGAATTAAAGAGACAAACTGGGTAACAATATTTAAATGAAGGCCCGAAACAGCTACTAAATGAGAAAGACCAACTTTTCTAATTTTATTTTTCCATTCAAAGGGCAGATTATCTTTACTCCCGAAAAACAAACTTTTCATGAGACTAAGCTGGGGTTCTAAAATAACTCGGCTTAATCCAAAATTTATTTTATTTTTCAATTGAAGCCAAATTTTAATAAAAGAAGAAGGTAATAAATCATTAATTTGGGTAGAATAACCAGAATAAAACCGCCAGATAGTAAAAAACAATAATAAAATCACCCCACCAAAGCGGAGAATTTTTAAAATGTGTATTTTATCTAACTCCACATTCTTTAAAGAATGTTTTTACTTGGTTAATGATTTCTTGTAATTCCTCTTCGGAAATACCATGAAGTTGAGAAAACTGTGGATCTAAGGTTTTGATATTTTTAAAAGGTTGAAGAAAATAAGCTTGGGCTGGTTTTATGAGATCAACAATTTGAAAAATGTCTTCTTTAGTGACAATTTCTGGGGCTACTGTCGTGCGAAATTCATAATTAATACCACTATTTTTTATTAAATCAATTGATTCTAAAATTTTCTCTTTTGGTATTTGATTCAGAGTCACTAAATAGTATTTATCAGGAATAGTTTTAACATCCATGGCCAAATAATCAACTAACTTCTTGTTTATAATCTCTTCTAAGACCCTGGGATTGGAACCATTACTATCTAATTTAATCAGATAGCCTAAGGACTTAACTTTCTCTAAAAATGAAATTAAATCAGGATGGAGGGTTGGTTCTCCCCCAGTGATACAAAGACCTTCTAATAAACCTCGTCTTTCTGTTAAAAAATCTATAACTTCTTTTTCAGAAATTTGAGGTTGCTTTTGAATAAGCTCTGGTAAAACCAACTCAGGATTATGACAATAAGGGCAGCGGAAATTACAGCCAACGGTAAAAACAGTCGCCGCCACCTTTCCTGGATAATCTACTAAGGTTGTTTTTTGTAGACCGCCAAAAATCATAGAATTAATTTATAACGTATGAGTTCTAAAGTTAGACTTTAAAGGTTTTTCTTTCTTTGTATTCCTCTTGCTTCCCATGATGCCATTGCTGGACAGGCCGTAAATAGCCCACTACCCGGGAATAAACTTCACAAGGTTGTTCTACGGTGCATTTAGGACAAGTGAAATGTTCTCCAGCAATATAACCATGAACCGGACAAATAGAAAAAGTTGGTGTTAAAGTAAAATAAGGTAAGCGAAATCTTTCAAACACTGTTTTAATAAAAGAGACAACGGTTTTAGGGTCAGAGATGGCCTCTCCTAAAAAGGCATGAAAAACTGTCCCGCCAGTATATCTTGTTTGAAGAGGATCTTGTAATTTTAAGGCTTCAAATAAATCATCAGTATAATTAACTGGTAATTGAGTGGAATTGGTATAATAAGGTTCTTTGTCTCCTGCAGTAATAATGTCAGGATATTTCTTTTTATCATCTAAAGCTAGGCGATAAGAAGTTCCTTCCGCTGGAGTAGCTTCTAAATTATAAAGATTACCAGTTTCTTCTTGGTATTTGACTAATCTCTCTCTCATAAAGTCCATCACCTCTTCTGCAAATTTAATCCCCTTAAGATTGCCAATATTGACTCCCAAAAAATTTAACAAAGCCTCATTCATTCCAATTAAACCAATAGTCGAAAAGTGATTCCCCCAATAAACTCCTCTCATTTTTTTAACTCCTTCTAAGTAATATTTAGAATAAGGGTATAAACCTTTATCTGTCCACCCTTCTAAAACTTTACGTTTGATCTCTAGGCTATTTCGCGCTAAATCCATTAAAGAAGATAATTTATCAAAAAATTCTTTTTTTGTTTTAGAAGTATAACCAATGCGAGGTAAATTAATAGTAACTACCCCAATAGAACCTGTTAAAGGATTAGCTCCAAATAACCCTCCTCCTCTTTTATAGAGTTCTCGATTATCAAGACGCAGTCGGCAGCACATACTTCGAGCATCCTCGGGTTTCATATCAGAATTAACAAAATTGGAAAAATAAGGAATGCCATATTTAGCTGTCATTTTCCAAATACCTTCGTAAGCAGGATTATGCCAATCAAAATCTTTGGTAATATTGTAAGTAGGAATAGGAAAAGTAAAAACTCGACCCGAGGCATCACCTTCAGTGTAGACCTCTGTTAAGGCTTGGTTAAAAATATCTATCTCTCTTTGAAAATCAGCATAAGTCTCTTTTTGAGGTTGACCGCCAATAATGACTGGATTATTTTCTAAGTAACTGGGAACTTTCAAATCGAGAGTAATATTGGTAAAGGGAGTCTGAAAACCTACTCTTGTCGGAACATTCATATTAAATAAAAATTCCTGAAGCGCCTGTTTTACCTCTTGATAGTTTAAATTATCATAACGAATAAAAGGTGCTAAAAGAGTATCAAAATCAGAAAAAGCCTGAGCCCCTGCTGATTCTCCTTGTAGGGTATAAAAATAATTAACTATCTGACCTAAAGCCGCTCGAAAATGTTTAGCTGGTTTAGATTGAATTTTACCGGATACGCCCCCAAAACCCTTCATTAATAAATCCTCTAAATCCCAGCCCATACAATAAGCTCCGATAGTATCTAAATTGTGCAAATGAAAATCCCCTTCTTCATTAGCTCGTCGTATTTCAGGAGGATAAATCCGGTTAAGCCAATATTTTTTGGCCACATAAGAAGAAACATAATGGTTTAGTCCTTGAAGAGAAAAAGCCATATTGCTATTCTCTTTAATTTGCCAATCTTGGCCATTGAGATAATCATCTACTAAACTGATTGCCTCCTCTGTGGCAATTTGAGCTTCTCGCATTTGGCGTCTTTGCTCGCGGTAAAGAATGTAGGATTTAGCAGTCTCTGTTAAATTTTCCAAAATTAAAACCTCTTCCACGATATCTTGGATTTTCTCCACCTCTACTTCATCATTTTGTTTAAAACGGCGATTTAAAAGAATAATTATTTTTTTGGTGATTTCTTGAGCTAATTTCTTTCCTCCTTCTCCAGTAACAGTTAAAGCCTTAAACACTGCTTCTTCTATTTTTGTCTTATCAAAAGGGATTATTTTTCCATCTCTTTTGGTAACTGATTTAATATGATTGGTAAATTTTTTGGCTTTGGTCATAATAATAAATTGTTAAAGTTTAATCCTTTTTCTTTTTTCTTAAGAAGGCAGGAATCTCCAGCTCTTTGTTGTCTTGAATGATTTGCTGAATATCTTCGTTTTCTGGTGGGGATTCATTCTCTTCAATCGGAATTTTGATATTAAGAGGTAAGGGTGAACCAAATTCTCTCGCTTCCCTTTCAAAGCTGCCAGCGATAACAGTTACTTTCATTTCTCCTTTGTTTAGCTCTTTATCAAAGCTAGTACCAAAAATAACTTGAGCATCTTTAGCGATAGATTCGGTAATTACCCTTGCCGCATTATTAATTTCTACTAAAGACATGTCTTTCCCTCCACTAATGTTAAAAAGAACTTTTGTAGCTCCTTCAATAGAAACATCTAGAAGAGGTGAAGAAATAGCTTTTTGAGCAGCAATTTTAGCTCTCTCTGCTCCTTTGGCTTTACCTAAGCCCAAAAGACTACTTCCTGCATTACTCATAATTGTTTTTATGTTGGCAAAATCTAAATTAATCAAACCTGGATAAGCAATTAAATCAGAAATACCTTTTACTCCCTCTCTTAAAATTTCATCAATTTTATAAAAAGCATCAAGGATAGGAGTTTTTTCATCAATAATGTTAAAAACTCGGTCATTGGGAATAGTAACAATAGCATCAACTTCGTTAAATAATTTTTGCCAAGCTTCGTCAGCAATCTCTAATCTTTTAGCTCCTTCAAAAGAAAAAGGTTTGGTTACTACCGCAATAGTCAAAGCTCCTGACTGCCGAGCTAAATTAGCCACTAAAGGAGAGGCACCAGAACCTGTTCCTCCTCCCAAACCAGCAGCAATAAAAATCAAATCAGCACCTTGAACTGCTTTTTTTAATTCTTCGATATTTTCCTCAGCTGCTTCTTTGCCTCTTAAGGGATCCATTCCTGCCCCTAACCCTCGACAAACTGTTTTTCCAATTTGAATTTTAGTATCAGCTTTGGAATGTTTTAAACCTTGAAAATCGGTATTAACAGTAATTAAGTCTATTCCCTCAATCCTTTTATCATATAAGCGGCTGACGACGTTATTTCCTGCTCCCCCCACCCCAATAATTTTCAGATGTACTTTTTGAGAAACGTTGGGTGTAGATTCAATGTTTTGAGCTTCGAGATGTATGACTGGTGATTTTTTTTCTTTTTCTTTTTGCTTGGCTACTTTCCTTGCTGATTTTTTTATTAAATGGTGAGCTTTCTTATTGAACATAGATAAATATTTTAAAATAATTTAAACAATTATGGTAAAAATTGATGTTTAATATTTTTTATAATTTTAGCAAAAAAATTACCACCTTCAATGGTCTCATTAGAATTTTTTATTGCTAGATCAATGAGTCCTAAAACAGGAATAAATGAAGGGTCAGGTCTCTCGTCATACCAACTAATAGCAGGTTTGGCGATTCTTACTGGTAATTTAAATTTTTCCTTGGCTAAATCAACTATATAGGGCATCTGAGCCCCTCCTCCCAAAAGAACAATGCCTCCTGGTAATTTGCCAAATTTATCTAGTTCTTTTAAGCGTTCACTCACCATATCAAAAATTTCACTCAAACGAGCTTCAATAATTTCAGCTAAAAAGCGTTTACTTATTTTGTTTTCTTCTTCTGAATCTCCAAAATATTGATTCAAATCAATCATAGCTCCCTTGGTGATTTTTTTGGCTAAAGCTACGCCCTCTTGAATTTTAATTTTTTCTGCTAAGTCAACATAGGTCTTAAGACCTACGGCAATATCATTAGTAATATTATTACCTCCAATAGGAAAAACTTTGAGATCTAGAAGATCGTTATCTTCATAAAGGCATAAACTAGTAGTTCCAGCTCCCAAATCCAAAACAGCCGCTCCTAATTCTTTGTCTTGATGAGTTAAAGCTAATTCCGCCCCTGCATAAGGTAAAATTATTTTATTGAAACTAAGGCCTAACATTTCTCCCAGCCGATCAATATTTCTTATAACAGGAGTAAATGAGTCAATAAGAAGACACTCTGTTTCTAATCTCAAACCCTTCATAGTTAAGGGGTCTTTTACCTTAGTAGAGCCATCAATAATATAATTTTGAACAGTCGTTTGAGTTAAAACTCTATTAGCTGGTAAAACACAAGCCTGCGCTGCTTTGAGTGCTCTTTCTTTATCATCTTCTGTAATTTCTCCATCTGGCCGACTAATAACAGAAACCCCTTTAGAGATTCTGGTCTCTAAATGCGGCCCCCCTACTCCTACAATGGCTTGTTTAAAAATGAAATTTCTATTAGCTCCTTCCATTTCTGTTAGAACATTATTAAGCTCTGTAGCTAATAAATCAATATCACTAATCATTCCCTGTTTTACTCCTTGAGATTGACGAAGGCTTGGAAAAACCACCTGCCAATTATCAGGGCTGTCAATTTTAGCTACCAATGCTTTGATTTGGGCAGTACCCAAATCTAATGCTAAAAGATAGGAAGACATACTAATGTTGTTAAAATTTTTGAAGCCTGCCTGTGGATAGGTAGAGGTACAAGCTTTTTTACTGTTCAGGTTTACCTTCGCAGACAAAGTCCTTTATTTTCTGCTCTAAACTTTCCATTTTTTCTCTCTCCTTTCGTTTATCGTGAGTATAACCAAATAAATGTAAAATACTATGAATAAGAAGAATTTGGTAAAATGTTTTTAAAGAAAGATTTCTTTGAAGGGCCTGCTTTTTTATTTCCTGAGGGCAAAGAAAAATATCTCCTTCGTTAAAAGTTAAAACTGTTGTAGTCTGAGGATGATGACGCCAATAAGTATTCATTTCTTTCATTTGTAAAGGACTAATAAAAATTAAAGAAATAGATTTTTGAGGACTTTTCAGATATTTTAAAATAGATTTAACAGTATGAGAGAGAAATGAACGGGAAACGGGGGCTTTTTCTAAATGGTAAAATAAAATTTCTCCTTTTTGAACCATATTAATTATAAAAGTCCCTGTTTCTTTTTTTCTTCTATGGTTTTTTGCACTTGAAGACGGTGAAGGGCAGATAATTTTTTGCTTCTTATATTTTGAGTAGGCTGACGAAATTTCTTTTTTCGAGCCTCAATCAAAACACCGCTCCGATTAATAATTTTTGATGAGCGATTCAAAAAACTAGTTATATTTTCCCCTTTTCTTCTTCTAATAGTAATAGACATACCAATATTTTTAAGATTTTAAACGTTTTTTTAACTCCTCGACAATTTTGCCAAGAGGAATTGTTTCTTGAAGACCAGAGGTCATCTCTTTTAGTATTATCATACCATTAATCATCTCTTCTTGTCCAAGAATCAAAGCATAAGGTACTTTTAATCTATCGGCATTTTTCATTTGGGTATTAATACCATCTTTTTCTAGATTGGATTCTGCTAAGATATTGGCTTTTCTGAGGTGCTCTAAAAGGGCAAAGGCTTGTTTTTTGGCTGCATCCCCAATTTGAACGACAAAAACCTGAGGTTTATTTATTTCTAATTTAATCTTTTTTAATTTTAATTCTTCCATCAATCGTTCCACTCCAAAGGCCACTCCTACAGCTGGTCTATCTAATCCTCCCAAAAGTTTTACTAGATAATCATATCTTCCTCCCCCGGCCAAAGAAAGAGTATTCTCTTTATTTTTAGTTTTGATTTCAAAAACTGTTCGACTATAATAATCTAACCCCCTGACTAATGTTTTATCCAAAACATAAGATACCCCCACATAATCTAAAACATCTAAGACAGTTTTAAAATGGGTCTTACAATCATTACATAAATAATCTACAAAACTAGGAGCTCCTTCTTTTACTTTTTGGCACTGGGAATTTTTGCAATCCAAAACTCTTAGGGGGTTGGTTTTTAATCTTTTTTGGCAATCTTTACAAATTTCTTTTTCATGTTGATAATAATATTTTACAAGAGCCCTTAAATAAATAGCTCGGCATCTATTACAACCAATGCTATTGAGATGAACTTCAAGTTCATTTTGTGAAAAGCCTAAATTTTCTAAAAAAACTCTACTGGCAATAATAATTTCAGCATCTAGAGCAGGAGAAGCGTCTCCAATCGCTTCTAAATTTAATTGATAAAATTGGCGATAACGGCCAGCCTGAGGTTTTTCATGGCGAAAATTGGGCCCAAAAGAAAATAGTTTGACTGGCTGAGGCCAATTAAACATGCCATTTTCTACATAAGCCCTTACTACTCCAGCAGTATATTCTGGCCGTAAAGCCAAAAATTCTCCCTCCTCTTTAGTTTTTAAAGTGTACATTTCTTTTTCCACAATGTCTGTCTCATTACCAATCCCTTTATTATATAACTCTGCTTTTTCTAAAATAGGAGGCTCAAATCTTTGAAAACCATAAAACTTAAGAGTCTTTTCAGCTGTTCCTAAAATATAATTATAATAAGGAAAATCTTCTGGTAAAATATCTTTCATCCCGCGAGGGGTTTGCAAAAGATGACGTTTATTAACTCTTTTAACAGGCTTTTGATTGTTTTTATTTGGCATAGAACATATTATTATAGGTAGGAAACACCGCTAAATGGTTTAAAGGCCAAAGCCTTAACCAAACCCTACCCACAATTAATTTTTTATCAAAAGGGCCCCAATTGCGAGAATCATAGGAAGCTACTCTATTATCCCCTAAAACAAAATATTGGTTTGACCCTAAAGTAATAGAAAGATTACTAGAAGTTATCGTGCCGGCTGGTAAAAAATCTTCTTTTAACTCAAATTCTTGGCCAGAAGGTTCAACAATAGATACCTGACCATTGTTAATTTTTACTGTTTCGTTGGGTAAGCCAATAATTCTTTTTATATAATACTGATCTGAGTGGTTGGGAGCATGTAAAACAATTACTTCAAAACGATTAGGACTACGAAAATGATAAGAAAGTTCATCAATAATAAGATAATCTTGAGTATAAAATGTCGGTTCCATGCTGCTACCATGCACAATAAAGGGTTGAATTACAAAGTATCTAATAGGTAAAACAATCAAAAGAGCAATAATAACCATCTCTACATTTTCCCATAAAATCTTTTTCCACATAAAAAATATAACTTAAAGTTTAAAAATCATACCACAGAAATTGATGAAAATCAAATTTTCTGCTAAATTAAGATGATAGCAAATAATATGTTTTCTAGATTTCGAGGAATTATTTTAATTACTTTAGCCGGCTTGTCTTTAGCTGCTTTTTTGGTTTGGGGCATTAATCATCCTTTTGAAATAGCCATTCAAAATAATACACAAAATACTAAGGCTAATATAAGTATAACAGCTCAAGAGCCAATGAATATTTTGCTTTTAGGAGTGGTGGGCGATGGCTATAGGGGCGCCTTATTAACAGACACTATTTTTCTTACCCATCTTGATTTTAAGACAAATAAAGTATCTCTTCTTTCTATCCCGAGAGATTTGTGGGTTCAAGTTCCCGGCACTAATCAAAATGAAAAAATTAATGCCTTATATTCTTTAAGCAATAAAAATAAAACTAGTTTTTTAAAAGCTACTAATTATAATTTAATTCAAAATAAAATAGAGCAGATTACTGGTTTGCCAGTAAACTATGTGGTCATTTTTGATTTAGCAGGTTTCGGTCAATTAGTAGATGCTATTGGTGGTATTAATATTTATTTAAGTAAAGAAATGATTGACCCTCGTTTTACTAATCCCCATGATTCTTCTTCGATTTTTGATCTTACTCCTGGCTGGCATTATCTGGACGGAACAACAGCAATAAAATTTGTAAGAACCCGCTATGCTCCTAATGGCGATTTTTACCGAATTGATAATCAACATCTTATTATTGCTGCTTTAAAAGAAAAAATTGCTCAATTATCTAGTGTCTGGAACTTAATGGCTTGGTTTAAAATTTACCAATCAATTTCTAATCACTATATTACTAATTTAGATTTCGATACTTTATGGAATTTATTAAATTTTGTTCGCAATATTAAATCCAACCAAATTCAATATTTTAGTTTAACCAATCAAGCTCCTAATAATTTACTAATCAGTTCCTCTGTGGAAGGAATGTTTAATAATGCCACTACAAGCGTGTATATTCTTTTACCTAAAGAAGGATTTGAACAATACAATTCTATCCAAAATTATATAAAAACTAATTTTAATGACTAAAAAATTTTTACTTATAGGGCTTGGCAATCCCGGCTCTTTATACCAGAACACTCGTCATAATATTGGCCAAACTTTTCTTTCTTGGTTTAAAGACCAAGTTTCTGCTTCCCTTTTTAAGAAAGATAGTAAAAACATGGCCCAAATTAGCTTTTTAATAAATGAAAACAAAGCCCTTATTTTAGCCTTGCCTTTGGTTTTTATGAATGAAAGCGGCAAAGTTGTAAAAAAATTAGTTGAATCTTATCACCTACCGCCGGAAAATATTATTATTATTCATGATGACAATGATTTAATGGTTGGCCATTTCAAAATAAGTTTTAATCGTGGTTCGGCTGGACATAAAGGAGTAGAATCTATTATTAACCATTTAAAGACTAAACAATTCTATCGTTTAAGAATTGGCATTCATCCTCTGAAACCTCAAAGGCAAAAAGCAGGAGATCTTGTTTTAAAAAAATTCTCCCTAGAAGAGAAAAAAATCATCACTGACAATTTTATTCTCATGAAAAAAGCAGTAGAAGAAAAGTTTCAAAATTAACATCTTGCGCGTTTTTAGTTTTAAGGCTCGTATGTTGTCACAAAAATACGCTCTCGATCCCCCCAGCGAGGAGCTTGCGCGAGTCCAAAATTCTCGCTGGGAATTTTGGGCGTTTTCGAAAGGTATATATCTCCGAGCGACTGCTAAACAAAATACAAAATTAAATATTCCAAAACCAAAATCAAGCTCCCAAATTGCAAGCTATTTAAAGAAAGATAAGTTAATAACCAGTAAACTTCTAAATTCAGCAAAATAAACACTCCATAGTTTAAAGACATCTTTTTCTCCCTCATCATAAAATCGAAGTAAGAAATAACTAAGAGCCCAAATAGATAAATAAGAAAACTGAGAAAAAAGGGCCAATTAAGAAAAAAGTATAAGCCATATGACATTAAAATCCAACCAGTGGTTAAAAAATAAGATAACCATTGATTAGATTTTGTTTCTAAAATAAGTTTTCTAAAAACAAGAACAAGAAAAATCAACGCGAGAACAATAGAAACCATTAAATTTAACCATAACACCAATATTTTTAACTCAAAAAGTCCTAATAGAAGATAGATAAAATTTAACCAAGACATTCCTCTAAAAAATTTCCATATCAATATATATATCAAAAAGACGGTTAGGCTAAAAAAAGTGTTTTTAAGAAAGAAAAGACAAAATAAAAAAACAAAAGAAAAAACAGAATAAAATAAAATATTCCTCAATGAGAAAGAAGAGATAAAATCTTTTAATTGCTCCAGAAATTTTTTAATCATGAGAGGACTTTAAAACCAATTCTTTTTCGTTGCTCTTAGCTTCTTTAACACTTACGATGATATGTTTTTTCCCTTTTATTTCGCCATTCATAATTTTTTCAGCTAAAGGATCAAGAATTTCTCTTTCTATTAATCTTTTAAGAGGACGAGCTCCATAATTAGGATCATACCCTTTTTGGGCCAAATAATTTTTTGCCTCATGGGTTAATTCTAAAGAAATATTTTTACTAATTAATCGTTCTCTTATTTTATTTAGTTGAAGTTCGACTATCGTCTCAATCTCTTTGGGTGTTAAGGGATTAAAAATAATAATTTCATCAATTCTATTTAAAAATTCTGGTCGGAAATAATCTCTTAGAGCATCCATGATTTTGGTTTTAAGATTATCTTTCTGGGCTTTCAACTCAGCCGTTTTTTCATAATGGAAACCTAAAGAAGCCATTTCCCTAATATATTCCCCTCCTAAATTAGAGGTCATAATAATAATAGTGTTCTTGAAATTCACTGTTCTTCCTTTGCCATCAGTTAATCTACCATTATCTAAAATTTGGAGCAAAATATTAAAAACTTCTGGATGAGCTTTTTCAATTTCATCAAAAAGAATCAAACTATAGGGGCGATGTTTGACTATTTCTGTTAATTGTCCTCCTTCTTCATAACCCACATAACCAGGAGGAGAACCAATTAAACGGCTTACGGTATGCTTTTCCATATATTCCGACATATCAATGCGAATCATTGCTTTTTCGTCAGAAAACATAAATTCTGCTAAAGCCTTAGCTAATTCAGTTTTACCAACACCAGTGGGTCCTAAAAACATAAAAGAGCCGATAGGCCTATCCTCCTCAGAAATACCTGCCCGTGCTCTTCTAATGGCCCGGCTAATAGCTTGAATAGCTTCTTTTTGGCCCACTACTCTTCGAGTTAAAGCTTCTTCCATCCTGGCTAATTTCTTACTTTCATCTTCTAGCATCTCTGTTACTGGAATGCCAGTCCAGCGTGATACTACCTGGGCAACATCTTCACTGGTAACTTCTTCTTTTAAGAATCTTTCTTTGGAAGGAATTCTATTAAGAGTTTTTTCTTTAGTTTTTAATTCTTTCTCTAGCTGAGGAATTTGCCCATAAATTAATTCTGCTACTTTCTCCAAGTTCCCGTTTCTTTCTTCCTCTTGGGCCTCTCTTTTTAATTCCTCAATATTTTTTTTCAGTTGGCTAATTGCATTAAAAATTTCTTTTTCTTTCTGCCAAGAAGAATTAATTTCTTGATATTTTTTCTTCAGTTTTTTTATTTCACTTTCTATCTCTTTAGAGCGATTTTTCACTATTAATTTATCCTGATCATTTTCCTTTTTTAAAACTTCTCTTTCTAATTCTAAAGATTTTATCTTTTTTTCTAATTCTGTCACATTCAACGGAGTGCTCCCAATAGTTAAACTTAAAGCAGAAGCTGCTTCATCAATTAAATCTATCGCTTTATCTGGCAAAAAACGAGAAGTAATATAACGGCTAGATAATTGGACAGCTGTCACCAGGGCTTCATCGGATATTTTTAAACCATGATGGGCTTCATATTTACTTTTCAGTCCTCTTAAAATATTAATTGCTTGCTCTTGAGTTGGCTCTTCTACAATAATGGGTTGGAATCTTCTTTCGAGAGCAGGATCTTTTTCAATAGACTCCCGAAAATCTTTATAAGTCGTGGTGCCAATAACACGTAATTCTCCCCTCGCTAAAGCAGGTTTTAGAAGATTAGAGGCATCAATGGCTCCCTCTGCCGCCCCTGCCCCTACTAAAGTATGAATTTCATCAATAAAGGTAATAATATTTCCATCTTTTTGGATTTCTTTTAAAACCTTCTTTAACCTCTCTTCAAATTCTCCTCTAAATCTTGTTCCGGCAATTAAAGACCCAATATCCAAAGAAATAATTTTTTTATTTTTTAAGCTTTCCGGAACTTCCCCTTTAGCAATTTCTTGAGCTAATCCTTCTACAATAGCAGTTTTACCTACCCCTGCTTCACCAATAAGAATAGGGTTATTTTTAGTTCGGCGAGAGAGAATCTGCATCACTCGACGTAATTCTTCATCTCGGCCAATCACTGGGTCTAATTTATTTTCTTTGGCTAAAACTACTAAATCCTGGCTATATTTTTCTAAAATATTGCCACTGGGCTCTTGAAATTCATCAGTTATTTTTTCTCCCTGTTGATAATCTGCTAAGGCTTTTAAGTATGCCTCCTTGTCAAGAGAATATTTATTTAAAATGTCGTTGCTTGAATTTTTGCTTATTAAAATACCATAGAATAAATAAGGAGGAGAAACGAATTCATTTTTATCTTCAAGAGATTTTTTAGAAGCTAAATCAATAATTTGAATCATTTCAGGAGATAAAAACATTTGACCTGTATTTTCTCCGGAAACAAAAATTCTAGGTAATTTAATAATTTCTCCCATCAAGTCTTTTAATAAGGCATCTATGTCTATAGAAAAACTTTTACTTAAAATATCTCTTACTGAAGAGTCCTCTTCATCTAAAAGAGTATATAAAAGATGAAGGGCCCTCATCTCCCCCTGGTGTCTTTCCCAGGCCATCTGCTGAGCTCTTTCTAAAGCCGCCTGAGCTTTATTAGTAAATTTAGCAAAAGGCATAATAATATAATTAAAAAATTACTATTTGAGATTATAGCATAAAATTTCACGATTGAAAATATTTTATCGACCGAATCGCCTTTGGCGTATTTGAAATTCTTCTAAAGCTAAATCGAATTGATGAGTATCAAAATCTGGCCAATATACTTTAGGAAAATACAATTCTGCGTAAGTACTTTGCAAGGGAAGAAAATTAGACATTCTCATTTCGCCAGAAGTTCTGATAACAAAATCTACATCCGGCAACCCTTTTGTGTCTAAATGTTTCATTATTATCTGCTCAGTTATTTGGTTAAAAGGAATTTTATTTTGAATTATCTTTTTTACTGCTCGGGTAATTTCATCTCTTCCTCCGTAATTTAGAGCAATATTAAGAATCATTTCGTGGTTATTTTTTGTTTTTTGACAGGCATAACGAATATTTTTTTGCAAAAATTTAGGTAAGCCTTTTATGTCGCCAAGATGACGAAATTGAATCCCTTGTTTATCAAACTGAGAAGCATATTTTTGAGCAAAAGTAGAAAATAAATTCATTAAATAATTAACTTCCTCTGGCGAACGTTTCCAATTTTCTGTAGAAAAACCATAAAGAGTTAAAATCTTAATACCTTTTTTCTTCGCGTATTTCACAATTTCTACTACTCTCTTAATTCCGGCTTGATGACCAGCAAAAGAAGGCAAATGTTTTGCCTTAGCCCAACGACGATTCCCATCAATCATAATTGCCAAATGATAAGGGATTGTCTTAGTGTTTTCTTTTTGTTTGTTTGGAAGGGGCATGAAATTGATCGATTTTAAATTTCTTTCTTAAATTAGAACTCATCATTTTAGGGTTCCAAGGAGGATCAAAAGTTAGCTGTAAATCGACTTGACCAAATTTTAAATTAGCTAATGCTTCTTCTGTTTGCTTTATTAAGAAAGCATTGAAAGGACAAGTAATAGAAGTTAGGGTCATTAAAACCTTAATATTTTTTCTCTTTTCATCAATTTCTATTTGATAAATTAATCCCAAATCAACTATATTATTGCCCAATTCTGGATCTATTACCTTTTTTAGAGCTTGGAGAACTTTTGTTTTGGTCATACCTTTGCTATCTTTTTTCGAAAACCAGTACCAGCTGGGATTAATCGGCCAATAATAACATTCTCCTTCAAGCCTCGAAGATGATCTTCTCTAGCCTCGAGAGAAGCTTTAACCAAAACCCTGGTAGTTTCCTGGAAAGAAGCTGGGGCCAAAACACTAGAAGAAGTTAAGGCAACATTTTTAATACCTAAAACTATTTCCTCTGCTTGAGGTGGTTTTTTATTTTCTTCCTTCATTTTTTCTACTATCTCTTTAAACATTTCTTTTTCAAGAATTTCTCCCTTAATAAAAGATGAATCACCAGAATCAGTCACTCTTACCCGAGAGAACATTTGACGGATAACTACTTCTAAATGTTTGTCGTTAATTTTTTCACCAGCTAAATTATAAACTTTCTTAATTTCTTTCAAGATATAGTTTTGGGTAGCTTCCTTGCCTAAAATCTTTAGAATTTTTTTGAGATTCAAACTGCCTTCACATAATTGATCACCTTTCTTTACCGGGTCTCCTCTTTTTACCCAAAGAGTAGCTATTTCTGGAATAGAATATTCTATGAGAGTTAACTCAGCTTTGGTTTTATTTTTAGATACTTTTTTCTTTTCCACAGGAACATTGGGCTGAATCCTGATAATATTATGATGATTAGAATTTTCAATATCAACAATTGTTCCATCTACTTCACTTATAGGAGCTTCTCCTTTAGGAATTCGTGCTTCTAATAATTCCTCTACCCTGGGCAGACCTTGGGTAATATCTACTGCCTGAGCTACTCCTCCAGTATGAAAAGTTCTTAAAGTTAATTGTGTTCCTGGTTCTCCAATAGCTTGAGCCGCCACTACTCCAATCGCCTCACCTAAATCGATGGGTTTTAACCAAGCTAAGTCTAAACCATAACATTTTTGACAAACACCATAAGGGCTCTCGCAGGTCAAAGGAGAACGTACTATAACTTCTTCACATTCCTCTTTAAGTTTTTTAGCCAAAGCATCATCCACTAACTCATTAGCTTTAAGAATAATCTCGCCTTTTTTATTTAAAGCATCTTGGGCTAAATAACGACCTCGAATTTTTTCTTCAAAATCTTCTCCTGCCTCTTCTACTTCTTTTTTATTTATTATTAAGCCTTGATGAGTGTGGCAATCTTCTTCTCTTACTAAAATTTCTTGACTCACGTCAACCAAGCGTCTTGTTAAGTAACCGGCAAAGGAAGTTTTTAAAGCGGTATCAGCTAAACCTTTTCTTCCTCCATGAGAAGCAGCAAAATACTCCAAAACATTAAATCCTTCTTGATGAGAATGTAAAATAGGAAGATCGATGATTTTACCCGCGGGATTAACCACCAAACCTTTTATCCCCATAATTTGAGTAGCAATACTCCAATCGCCTCCTGCGCCTGAGCTAAAAATAATAGAAACAGAGTCTGAGGGCTTTAAAGTTTTTGTCACTAAATCACTAATTTCAGAGACTGCATGGCGCCATTTTTCCTCTGATAAAGATTTTTTCTCGGCATTGGTTAAAAAACCCTCTTCATATTGAGCATTAATCTCGTTTATTTTTTGATAAGTTTCTTTAATAATTTCTGGTTTTCGAGAAGGAATTGTTAGATCAGTGAGACTCCACGTTATTCCAGAAATACTAGCATAATAAAACCCTAATTCCTTAATTTGGTCCAAAATATCAGCACATTTATTAAAGTCTTTATAACGATAAATTAAATCACGCGTAATTTTTTTTAATTCTCTTGCTCCTAAAGTTTTATTAATAAATGGAAAATCTTGGGGCAAAATTTGATTAAAAATGATTCTTCCTGGAGTAGTAATAACAATTTGTCCGGCTTTTTCTTCTTCCTGGGTTGGTTTATCTAAACGCACTTTAATTTTTTCTTGAAAATCAATTTTTTCACTATCTAAAGCTAACAAAACTTCCTTAATATCAGAAAATACTTTATATTCTTTTTCTTCCCTTTCTTTATCTCTTTCCATGGTTAACCAATAAACACCCAAAATCATATCTTTACGAGGAAGCATAGCAGGATTACCATCAGCTGGTTTTAAAAGTCCAAAGCTAGAAAGCATTCTATTCTGAGCTTCTCTTTGAGCTTCCTCTGTTAGAGGTAAGTGGACGGCCATTTGATCGCCATCAAAGTCAGCGTTAAAAGGTGGACAAACTAAACCAGGAATTTGAATAGCCAATCCTTCAATTAATTTAGGTTGAAAAGCCTCAATACTTAAACGGTGCAAAGTAGGAGCTCTGTTCAATAAAACATATTTATCTTTCACCACGGACTCTAAAATTTCCCAAACAACATCCGGCCCTTCTTCGATTAAACGATTAGCTGCTCGAGGATTAAAAACGATTTCTCTTTTCATTAACTCACTAATCACAAAAGGTTTAAATAATTCTAAAGCCATTTTTTTGGGCAAACCGCATTCATGAATCTTAAGGTCGGGGCCGATAACAATTACAGAACGGCCAGAATAATCAACTCTTTTTCCTAAAAGATTTTGTCTAAAACGCCCTTGTTTACCTTGTAAAATATCAGCCAAAGAACGAAGTGGTCGGTGTTGAGCAGCATGCATAGGAGAAGAACCAGAAGATTTTCTAATAGAATTATCTATTAAAGCATCTACTGCTTCCTGAAGCATGCGTTTTTCATTTTTGATAATTACTTCAGGGGCTTTTAATTCTAATAATTTTTTCAGACGGTTATTTCTATTAATTACGCGACGATAAAGATCATTTAAATCAGAAGAGGCAAATCTTCCTCCGTCTAACTGAACCATAGGCCTTAGTTCAGGGGGTAAAACAGGAAGAACAGTCAAAAACATCCATTCTGGCCTTACTCCTGATTTGATAAGAGAACGCACTAGTTTTAACCTTGCTAAAACTTTTTTATCAGTTTGAGCATTCTTTCTGGATTTTTTAATAGTCTCTTCTAATTCCTCGTTAAGTTTTTGTAAATCAATTGCTTCTAAAAGTTTACGTACTGGCTCACTTCCAGTTGCCGCAGAAAAAATATGAGCATACTCTTTTGATAATTGAAGATAATCAATTTCTGATAAAACAATTTTAGGTCTTAAAATTTCTAATTCTGCTTTGGCTTTTTTATAGGATAATTCTAACTCTTGTTTTTTGTCTTGGGGCCAAGTTTTAATTTTATTTTTATACTCCTTATCTAAATCTTCTAGGGCTTTATTTTTAGCATCTTCGTCAACTGAAGTAACAATATAGCTATTATAATAAATAACCTTTTCTAATAAAGGCAAAGAAAGATCGAGCATCAAGCTAATTCTTGAAGGAATGCTTCTTAAAAACCAGATATGAGCTACTGGAGCAGCTAATTTAATATGCCCCATTCTCTCACGTCTTACTGAAGATGTAGTCACTTCTACTCCACAACGATCGCAAACTACTCCTTTGTAGCGAGCGGTTTTGTATTTGCCACAAGCACATTCATAATCTTTTACCGGACCGAAAATTTGTTCAGAAAAAAGACCCTCTTTTTCTGGTTTTTGAGTGCGATAGTTAATAGTTTCAGCTTTAGTTACTTCTCCATAAGACCAAGAGAGAATTTCTTCAGGAGAAGCCAATTTAAGAGACAAAGCTTCAAAGTCTTTAATTTTAAAATCTTTTTGCTCGTTCATATAAAATGATAAGTAAAATTCTTAATTAACTATTCTTGAACCTCTTTAGCATCTATTAAATGCTCTTCATTTTTTATACCTGATAAATTAACAGATAAACCCAAAGCCTGAAATTCCTTTAAGATAACATTGAAAGCCGCTGGAATATTAGGACTTTTTATTCTTTCGCCTCTAATAATAGATTCATAAGTGGCTGCTCTTCCAATAACATCATCGGATTTTATAGTAATCATTTCTTGAAGAGTATAAGCTGCCCCATAACCTTCTAAGGCCCAAACCTCCATTTCCCCAAAACGCTGGCCACCTAAGTGAGCTCTTCCTCCTAGAGGTTGTTGGGTGATAAGGGAATATGGTCCAATAGCTCTCATGTGAACCTTGTCTTCTACCATGTGCTCTAATTTCATAATATACATTACTCCAATAGCGACCTTTCTCTTGAAGGGTTCTCCAGTTTTTCCGTCATAAAGGACTACCTTGCCATCTTCACTTAAACCAGCTTTATTTAATTCATTTTTTATATCATCTTCTGTTGCTCCATCTAAAGCAGGGGTAATGGCACGATATTTTAATTTTTGGCAAGCTAAACCAAGGTGATTTTCAAAAATCTGTCCTAAATTCATTCTCTTACCCACTCCCAAGGGATTAAGAATAATATCAACCGGTGTCCCGTCTTCTAAGAAGGGCATATCCTCTTCTGGTAGAATAATAGAAATAACTCCTTTGTTTCCGTGACGGCCAGCTAATTTATCTCCCACTCTTACTTTTCTTAATTCTGCAATTTCTACATTAATTTTTTTAATCAATCCCGCTTCTAATTTATCACCATTCTGACGACTCAAAATTTTGGTCCTAATAACCCGACCCACTCGAGAAGGTTCTAGCACTAAAGAGCTGTCTTTTATTTCTTTAATTTCTTCTCCAAAAATAGCTTGTAATAAACGTTCCTCAGGAGTTAAATCAGTTTTGCCTTTAGGAGAAATTTTACCAACCAAGATATCTCCCCCTCTTACTTCTGCTCCTATCCGAACAATTCCATCTTCATCTAAGTCTTTTAATTTTTCTTCACTAACATTGGGAATATCACGAGTAGTCATCTCTGGCCCTAATTTAGTATCCACTACATCGCAGCTAAATTCCTCTAAATAAACAGAACTGAAATAATCGTTTTTTAAAACTCTTTCTGAAAGAATAATGGCATCCTCATAGTTAAATCCATAGAAGGAAACAAAGGCAACAAGCAAATTCTGACCCAAAGCTAAAGTTCCGTGGTCAGAAGCAGAACCATCAGCTAATAAATCCCCCTTTTTAATTTTTTGTCCTTTTAAAACTACAGGTTTTTGATGAAGACAGCTATTTTTATTACTTCTTTCAAAATTAATTAATTCATAATTCTTTTTTTCTTGAGAAAGAGTCCTAATAATAATATGAGTACTATCAACTTCCTCTACCACTCCTTCGACGTCGCTAATTAAACATTGCCCAGATTCCAAAGCCACTTTTTCTTCCATTCCTGTAGAAACCAAAGGAGCACTTGGTTTAATGCAAGGAACTGCTTGCCTTTGCATATTGGCCCCCATGAGGGCACGGTTAGATTCATCATGTTCTAAGAAAGGAATTAAACTAACAGCCGCAGAGATAATTTGCTGACAAGAAACATCGATTAAATCAACTTCTTCTTTGAGAATCATTGTTGGTTCTCCATTCACCCTTGCTCCCACAAATTTATCTATAATGTTTCCTTTTTCATCAACATCTACTCCTCCGTGAGCAATCTTATGTTTTAATTCTTCGAAAGCGTCTAACCAAACAATTTCGTGAGTTAAAACTCCGTTTTCCACTTTAATATAGGGAGTCTCAATAAAACCAAAATCATTTAATTTAGCATAAAAAGCTAAAGATAAAACTAAACCAATATTTTGACCTTCTGGAGTCTGAATAGGGCATAAACGTCCATAATGACTAGGATGAACATCACGAACATCAAGACCGGCTCGCTCTTTTACTAATCCTCCTGGACCCATTGGAGTAGCTTTTCTTTTATGTTCCAACTCTGAAAGCATGTTCATTTGTTCCATAAACTGGCAAAGCTGGGAAACATTGAAAAATTCTTTTAAACTACTAACCAATTGGCGAGGGTTAATGAGCTGAGCAGGGGTAACTGTTAAAGGGTCACAGGTAGCCATTTTATCTTGAATAGTCCTACGCATTCTCATCATTCCCACTCTAAAACGATCGGCTAAAATTTCTCCCACTGCCTTAATCCTTCTATTACCTAAATGATCAATATCATCCTCTCCTGCCTCTGGATTAGTGTTTAAATTAATAATTTCCTTAACAATAGTTAATAAATCTTTTTGAGTTAAAGTTCCCTGGGTTAATGGTTCATCAATTCCTAATCTCTGGTTAAGTTTATGGCGACCGACTTTGGCTAAATCGTAACGGTCTCGCTTAAAAAACATATTGTTAATTAGCTCTCGACTATTGTCGTAGGTAGCTAATTCTCCTGGTCTTAGACGTCGATAAATTTCAATATAGCCCTCTTCTTGATTAGTTGAAGAGTCGCGACTTATTGTTTTTTCGATATATTTATTAAATACATCTTCGTTTAAATAAGAAAAAGCTTCTTTGATTTGGTCATTAGATTCAAAGCCAAAAACCTTAAGAAGAGCTGTTACTGGTACTTTTCTTTTTCGATCAATTTTGACCCAAATAACTCCTTCAGTATCAGTTTCAAACTCTAACCAAGAGCCGTGATAAGGAATCAACTTAGCTCCAAAAAGATTAACTCCCCTAAAATTTACTGCTTGAAAATAGACACCTGGCGAACGATTAATTTGAGAGATAACCACCTTTTCTACCCCATTAATAATAAAGGTCCCCCGAGGGGTCATTATAGGAATATCTCCAAAATAAACTTCAGCTTCTTTTTCTAAGCCCTGTTTTTGATTTCTTACTCTTAATTTAACTCTTAGGGTAGCTTCGTAATTTAATTCTTTATTCTTCGCCTGTTTTTCAGTAAGCTTAGGGTCTTCAAGGTGATAATCAAGAAAATCCAGTTCAAGCTCTTTTCCAGTATAATCTTTTACTGGAAATAATTCTTGGAAAACTTCTTTAATCCCCTCTTTAATAAACCAATCAAAAGAATCTGTTTGAAATCGAGTCAGCGACTGAGGCTCTAAAATATTTCTAGTGTGACGGCTAAAATTTCTTGTTGGAATAATAGTTGCCATTAATGATTAATTATAAAAATTTGAAAAACAAAAAAAAGAGAATGCACAAAAAATCCTAACCTAATAGGATTGGTCACAATTTTTACAAGTTTATTTGATTTATTATATTCACCCTCTCGCTATTTTTAAAGCTTTAAGAATAACTTGAGCTATTCTCTTTGAAGTCACACTTTTTTCCTGAGATGTGTCTAAAGAAAGATAATGAATATCTTTTAACTCTATTCTATGCTTTTTTAAAAATTTGTCAAGAGAAACGAGTAAATCTTCACCGTTGTCACACATCACCTTGCATTTCTTTTTATCTTTAGTAGTAAAATTTAAAATTAACATAATAATAACCAATTTTCAATTTTCAATTCTCAATTTACAATAAATTTTCAATGATTCAATTTACAAATAGATATTAGAGGTTTGAAAATTGTAAAATTGTAAATTCAATGAAAATTGTAAATTAGAAATTGTAAATTATGAACTACTTGTGGACTTCAAGTGGCTCTCTCGCCATTCTTTTATTTTTTGATGATTTCCTGATAAAAGAATTTTGGGTACTTGCCAACGAATTTTTTTATTTTTAGTGTTGGGATAAAAAATTTCTGGTCGAGTATATTGAGGATATTCATAATATAAATTTTTAATTTTTAATTTTAAACTTTTAAATAAGGAGCGGGAAAAGGATTCTTCTTTTAAAGAATCAGCTCGAATAACCCCGGGGATTAAGCGAGTAATCCCATCTACTAAAACCATGGCCGGTAATTCTCCTCCCGTTAAAATATAATCTCCAATAGAAATTTCTTCATCAACCAAATAACGAGAAACCCTTTCATCCACTCCTTCATAATGAGGACAAATAAGGATAAGATGTTCGAATTTTTTTAATTGCTCTAGTTTATTTTGAGTTAATTTTTTGCCTTTAACAGAAAAAAGAATAATTCGTGTTTTTTCTTTTTTTCGGCTTTTAGTTAAATCTTTTAAGGCTTGAGCTATGGGTTTAACCATAAAAATCATGCCCGCTCCTCCTCCATAGGGATGGTCATCAACTGTTTGATGAGGGTCTTTTGTCCATTTCCTTAAGTCCCAGAGATTAATTTGAATTAATTTCTTAGCTTGAGCTCTTTTAATAATAGATGTCTGAAAATAGCTCTCAAAGGCTTCTGGAAAAATTGTAAGAATATCGAAGTGCATATTAATAAAATTCAAAAGGTTCACCTGCCAAAGTTTTCTAAAAGAAAACTTTGGCAGGCAAAAAATCAAAATTAAAAAACCAAAAAAAATCGCGGTAGATTATTCATCATACCGCGATTCAGTAAATTTTTCAATTATTCAGATTACTAACTAAGTTAGAGATTAAGCCCTTCAGTAATCTGGTCAGCAGCCTGTTCGGCTTCTCTAGTGTGAGAGGAACCGGTTGGCTCTTCAATTTTTAAGTTAATTCTGGCTCGATTCTTCGCTCCCACTACTCTTAAGATAGTGCGAAGAGCTTGAGCCATCACTCCTTGGCGACCAATAATTTGAGCCATATCTTGAGGATCTACTTTTAAAGAAAGTAAAACCCCCATTTCATCTACTTTTCTCTCAATTTTGACCGCTTCGGGATTGTTAACTACGCTCTTTACTACAGTCTCGAGGACTTGTTGATCTACAGGTAAATCAGTCATATTTTCTTATTAAACGTCTTATTTAATTCTTTCTAGAATGAAGTAGCTGTCGACCTTTTTCCAGCCACTAGGATACTATATTATACTCCCTTTTTGTTAATTAGTAAAGTTTTAATTTAATATTTTTTCTGAATCCTCTAATTTAATTGATAATAATTGAGAAGTATTATCTTCTCCTATTGTAACTCCATAAATAACTTCCGCTACTGACATGGTCATCCGGTTATGAGTGATAGTAATAAATTGAGTATTTTTGCAAAGTTCCTTAATAATTTGAGAAAAACGTTGGCTATTGTATTCATCTAAGGCAGCATCTATTTCATCAACAATAACCAAAGGCGGATCAGATTGATTAATAATGGCAAAAAGCAAAGAAATAGCAACCAAAGTTTTTTCTCCTCCAGAGAGCATTTCTAAACTTTTTAGTTCTGTTTTTGGCACTTCAACTTTGATTTCTACTCCCCAGTAGCTATCTTGTGGCTCTTCTTTAACCTGGGGTTCTAAACTTTTCTCTTCTTCATCAAGAGAGGCTAATTTTTGTTTCTTTATTTGTTCTAATTTTGCAGAACCACCGGAAAACATAAGACGAAAATAGCGGTTGAAATCTTTATTTATTTCCGTAAGTGATTTTTCAAAAGTTTTTTCTATTTCTTGGGTTAATTCTTTGATTAATCCTTTGAGGTCTTGAGAACCTTGTTTCAAATCAGCAATTTGTTGAGAGAGAAATTCATAACGTTTGGATACTTCTTGGTATTCTTTTACCACGTTAAGGTCCTCTGTCCCAATATCAGCCATTTCCCTTCTTAGCCTCAAAACCTGTTTCTCTAAAGAGCTTAATTGTTCTTCGTTAAAAGATAATTCATTTGTATGGTCTTGATAATACTTTTCGATGACTTCATATTCCAAATTAGCTTCCTGCAGCCTTCTTTTAAAATCTTCTAACCTAAGACTATATTTTTCTTTTTCTAAGTTTTGAATCTGAATTTGCTTTAATAACTCTTCTTTTTGAGTTCTTAAATTAGTGATTTCTTCAAAGGCCCCTCGGAAACTTTTATTTTGATTATTAATGGTTTCCTCGTTTTGCTTTAGTTCTTGCTTCTTTAGGATTAATTTTGCTTCTAACAAGGACAAGTCTTTTTTAATTTTTTCAACATCTTGTTTAACGCTCTTGTTTTGGTAATTAATAAGATCGTTTAAACCATTCAAAATATTTTGAATTTTTATATGAACTAATTTTATATCTTCTATATTAAGAAGTTCTTTTAGTTGATTAATAATTTTATTAATACTACTTTCTAATTGAGGGGGAGATAAGGAAAAAGTTGTTTTTACTTCTTGGCGGCCTAAGTCTCTTAGGAGATTAGATTTTTGATTTTGCATTTCGATAATTTCTCTGGTAATTTGTTGAACTTGTTTTTCTAGATTTCCCTGGCCTTCTTCTTTAGAAGACATCAAGTTTGTTTCTTTGTCTTTAATCTCTTGATTAATTAAGGATAATTTTTGCGTTAATTCATCTAAATTTAATCCCAGAGGTTTATTATCTTCTACAATATTATGAAAAATAATAGCAAAATATTGTTTTTCTGAAAGAGATAAATTTTCTTGAATCTTTTCTCTTGTCTCCCAGCGAGTGACTTGTCTTTTTAAGGAACGAAGATGAGGCAAAATTTCCTTCTCTAAGGCTAAACTTTTATCGAGATTAATATCTGTTTCTTCTAATTTCCGTTTAGCTTCTTCTTTTTTTAACTCAATGTTTTTTAAACCTAGAACTTCCTCCAGCATTAAACGTCTTTCTTGGGGAGAAACCAAAAGAATGCTTTCCACCGAACCTTGGTTAATAATAGAGAAACCTTTCAGCCCTATTTGAGCATGAGCAGTTAAATCAATAATGTCTTTTAAGCGGCAGGGTTTATGGTTTAAAAAATAGCTATTATTACCATCTCGATCAATTCTTCTTAAAAGGCTAATTTCATTATAATCCAAAGGAAAAACGTTATTTTGGTTATCAAAAATCAATTCTACTTCACAAAAAGATACTGAGCTATCTTTTTCTTTACCGGTAAAAATTAAATCTTGTCCTTTATCTGCTCTAATATTTTTAAAGCTCTGCTCCCCGAGGGCCCATCTAATAGCGTCAACAATATTCGATTTACCAGAACCATTTGGTCCAATAATAGCGGTAATTAAAAAAGGAAACTCTAAAATAGTTTTTCCTTTAAATGATTTAAAATTTTTTAAAATAATTCTTTTGAGAAACATAACTTTAGCCTACTTTCTTTTCTTAATTCCATTGTTTAATGTCTAGGGCTCTTTGGGCGGCTTTTAATTCTGCTTCCTTTTTAGAAAATCCTTCCCCTTTAGCAATTAATTCTTCATTTAAATAAACTCCTACTTCAAATTGCTTATTGTGGTCTGGCCCCCAAGAAGATAAACTTTTATAAGTGGGAGTAATACCTAAAATTGCCTGGCTTCTTTCTTGGAATAAACTTTTGGCATCTTTATAAGAAGCTTCTTTTAAAATAGTTTCTGCTTTAGGAAGAATATTTTTTTCGATAAAAATTTTTGCCTCTTCTATTCCCTTATCTAAATACAAAGCTCCAATAATTGCCTCTATAGCATTAGCTAAAAGATAAGAATGACCTTTTTGAAGATCTCTAGCTTCTCCTTTAGAAACTAAGAGATATTTTTCTAACCCCAATTCTTGGGCTACTTTTAATAAGGCGTCACTGTTAACTAAAGCAGCTCTTAAACTGGTTAAATTTCCTTCTTGGAATTCGGGATATTTTTGAATAAGATAATCAGCTACAATAAACCCCAAAACAGAATCTCCTAAAAATTCTAATCTCTCGTTATAAGGAACGGGCCAATCTTTGTTCTCATTCAAAAACGAGCGGTGAGTTAAGGCCTCTTTTAATAAATCTAAGTTATGAAAAGGTAAATTCAGAGCTTGAGCTATTTTTTGAAAATCTTGAGTCATTATGATTACATAATTTCTTGCTTTAATGATCAATCTCATCTTTAGGAGAAAGGGTCTCTTCCATTTGACGATAGATAGTTCCCAAAACCCCATTAACAAAACGACGAGAGGAATCGCCTCCAAAATTTTTGGCTAATTCTACTGCTTCATTGATGGCTACTTTAGAAGGAACTTCTTTTTGTTTTCCAAAAATAAGTTCAAAAATACCGATCCTTAAGACATTACGATCGATAATATTAATTTGTTCTATAGGCCATTCTGGAGCACCATTTTCTATTAATTGATTTAAATCTCCCCAATGAGCCAAAATACCTTCTAAAAGATTTTTAGGGTAAGAATCATCCTCTAATCCCTGGCCAAGGTTATTTAAATTTCTTTCAAAAATAGATCGCACATCTTCACCTTTTAAGTTGTGAAAGTCCCACTCATAAAGAGTTTGTAAAACAATGGAACGTGAAAGATGACGAGACCCCATACCCCAAAACCTAAATTTTAAATTTTAAATTTTTAAATAATTTTTAAACAATAAATCTCTATAAAGTTTATATATTCCGAGGTTTTTCTTTTACTTTTTCATTTCTTTCTCTTTGATTTTCTTTTCTTTTTTTGTTAAGCCTTTATAAACATCAATCACTTGTTTCCCTTTATAATAGCCACAATAAGGACAGACTCGATGAGGCATAATTTCTCTTCCGCAATGAGGACATTTAACTAAAATAACTGGTTTGAGAGCCAGATGAGAACGCCCTTTATTAACTCGAGAACGAGAATGATGTCTTGCTGGTAAAGCCATAAATAAATTTGAAATTTTAAATTTTAAGTGAATCAACAGCCTCTAAAAGGATAACATAAAAATGTCTTAAACACAAGTTAGATTTTTTCGAGATTAAAAGAAATCTTGTGTTCCTCGATCTCTCTTGCTTCTTCTATCCCCTGGTCAATAATTTTAATATTGATTTGTTTGGCGGCTGTTTCTTTTTGTAAATACCCTTGCCAACGTTGAAGCAATAAAAGAGTATCTTTCTCTAAAACCTCAAAATTAATTATAATAATATCTTTCGGGCTAAGATTTTGGGCCTTTCTTTCATCTTGAATTTGCCTTAATAATTCTCTTACAATTCCTTCTTCTTTTAATTCTGGAGTTAATTCAGTGTCAAGTTGAAAATCTGAATTTAGGTTTTGATCAAAAACAATCTTTTTAACATTAATTTCATCTTTTAAGATATCTAAGAGCGCCTCTTGATTAATAAATTTATCATCTTTAATTCTTAGTTCTGAAAGAGGTTGTCTAACCTTAATCCCCTTTTCTTGCCTAATACTTAAAGTCTGGGTAGCCATAGTTCTTAACTCATCCATTAAAAGCAGAAGGTCGTTCTGTAAATATTTTTCTTCCCCTTTGGGATACTCCGCTAAGTGGACACTTTCTTCTTCTGTTTGAAGTTTCAATTCCTGCCAAAGAATTTCAGAGAAAAAAGGGCAGAAAGGAGCTAAAAGAAGGGCCAGCTCTTTTAAGACCTTTTTTAGAACTAAAGAACTAATTTGCCACTCTTTTATGTTTTCTGGTTTTTGAAAGACCCGGCGAGAGCGCCTTAAGTACCAACGAGATAAATCATCAACAAATTCATCTATGTCTTTGGCGGCTTCAAAAACAAGATAATGATCTAAATAATTAGTAACCGAGTTTTTAACTTTTTCTAAGTCCGCTAAGATCCATTGATTTAAAATAGAGAGATCTTCTTTTTCTATTTCTTTTCCATTTATTTCTTCTGAAGCATAAGTTTGATAAAAAACTAAAACATTCCAAATAGTATTTAGAAATCTTCTTTGAGTAACTAACAAATCATTTTCGGCAAATCTTTTTTCTTCGCCAGGCTGATTAATGGTATAAAAATACCAACGCAATGAATCGCTCCCATATTTTTCAATAATCTCCATCGGTTTTACTACATTACCTTTTGATTTAGACATTTTTTCTCCCTTAGCATCTAAAATTAACCCCAGGCTAATAACATTTTTATAGCTAGGACCTAAGCCTAAAAGAGTAGAAATAGCTAAAAGAGTATAAAACCAACCTCGGGTTTGGTCTACCGCTTCACAAATATAATCTGCCGGAAAAGGAATCTTGCTTAATAACTCATTTGGAGATGTTTGTTCATTAATTTTATCCGTTTGGTCAAAGGGAAAATGCCATTGACTATAAGGCATAGAGCCGGAATCAAACCAACAATCTATTACTTCTTTTCTTCTCTTCATTAAAGCACCGCATTGAGGACATTTTATTTGGATATCATCAACAAAAGGTCGATGCAAATCAATTTGGCCTTTATCATTATAAGGCAATTGATGATTTAAAGATTTTTCTTCTAATTCTTTTATAGAACCAATAACTTCATAATGCCCGCAAGATTCACATTCCCAAACATTCAAGGGAGTGCCCCAGTAACGATTACGAGACAAAGCCCAGTCTTTATTATCTTTTAACCACTGACCAAATCTTCCTTCCTTAATATATTCTGGAACCCAGTTAATTTGCTCATTATTTTTTATTAATTCCTCTTTTACTTGAGAAGTTTTAATATACCAAGCTTCGAAAGCATAATATAATAAAGGAGTATGGCAACGCCAACAAAAAGGATACTCATGGGTGGTACCTTTTAAGTCTCCAAATAAAAGTAGATTTCTCGTAAGGAGATTTTGAAAAACAAGAGGATCTGCTTCTTTAAAAAACATTCCCTTTAAACCAGAAAGTCCTTTAGGGTCTTCCAAAAAATTACCTTTATCATCAATGTTTTTAATAAAAGCTAAACCAGCTATTTTAGATAATCTCATATCATCTTCTCCAAAAGCTGGTGCTATATGAACTAACCCTGTCCCCTCTTCCAAAGAAACAAAATCAGCAGCCACTACTTCATACTTCTTTTTTGTTTCTCCTTCCTTGAAAGAATATTCAAATAAAGGTTGATATTTTTCTCCTATAAGCTCTTTGCCTTTTATTTCTCCAATAGGCTGAAAGCCTTCTTGGGGTGGAGTAACATAGCTTATTAAAATTTCATTATCTTTTTGCCATAATTTATAACGAATGTCAGGATTAACAGCCACAGCTACGTTAGCAGGCAATGTCCAAGGAGTTGTTGTCCAAACCAAAAGAAAAATTTTAAATTTTAAATTTTTAATTTTTAATGATTTTAATAAAGAAGTATTAGGATCACTGATTTCAAATTTAATATAAAGAGATGGGTCTTGAACTGTTTCGTAACCCTGAGATACTTCATGACTTGAGAGAGGCGTTCCACAACGAGGACAGTAAGGCAAAACTTTATAGTCTTTATATAAAAGGCTTTTTTTATCAATTTGCTTTAAGAGCCACCAAATAGTTTCAATATAATTAGTCTCAAAAGTAATATAAGGATGTTGGGTATCAATCCAATACCCCATTCTCTCTGTCAAACGCTCCCATTCTTCTTTGTATTTCCAAACTGATTCTTTAGCTTTTTGATTAAATTCCTTAATACCATATTTTTCGATATCAGTTTTATTTTTAAAGCCCAGCTCTTTTTCTACCTCTAGCTCTACAGGTAAACCATGGGTATCCCAACCAGCTTTTCTTTCAACCAAAAAACCCTTCATGGTTTTATAACGGCAAATCAAATCTTTAAAAGAACGAGCTAAAACATGATGAATACCTGGTTGTCCATTGGCGGTGGGAGGACCTTCGTAAAAAATAAAAGGCTGAGATGCTTTACGTCTTTCTATACTTTTTTCAAAAATTTTATTATTTTTCCAAAATTGAAGAACTTCTTCCTCTTTTTTAACAAATTTTAAATCTGCCATGGTTTTAATAATTTCCTTAAAAAGTTAATAGTATGATATAATAAAAATAATTTTATGGCAAGAAAAAATTTTCAAATTGACTTAGTCGCTAATAAAAAAGCCTATTTTGATTATGAGATAATAGAGAAATTTGAAGCGGGTATTGTTCTTACTGGTTTGGAAGTCAAATCATTAAAACAAAGCCAAGCTAGCCTGAATGGTGCCTATGTGGTTATTAAAAACCACCAGGCTTTTTTATTAAATGCCACTATTTCTCCCTATCAACCAGCTAACACTCCTAGTAATTATCAGCCTCAGGCTACCAGAAAACTTCTTTTAAAAAGACAAGAAATTGAGTCGCTCTCTCGTAAAACGCACGAACATGGGTTGACTTTAATCCCCCTTAAGGTATATAATAAAAATGGTCTTTTAAAATTAGAATTTGCTTTAGTAAAAGGAAAAAAGAAATTTGATAAAAGAGAAACGATTAAGAAACGAGAAGGGCAAAGAAAAATAGAAAAAGCCCAAAAAGGAATATACTGAATATTATTTTGGGGATGTTCGGACTTGATAGGAAGGAATTTCTTAAAATGCGAACTGAGGATGCTTCGTTAGCTCATTAAAATCGAAGCGGCAATTAAATGCCAATCGAATTCCTGCTTATGCTTTTGCCTAGTAGCAGAGCATGAGTTTTCCTCTTTTAAGAGGAATCTCTTTGGTTGATTCTCAATAAATCAAAGGGATCAAAACATTGAGATAGATAAAAGTTAGCTTACTCCTCTAATTTTTATCAAATTTTTAGGAGTAATTTTAAGAATAAGTTTGTTCAGTTTCTTTTCTTAAAATCTTAAAACTGAACTATGTTCGTAGATTTCTTAAGAATGAACTTTCTAGACGCGGGTTCAATTCCCGCCATCTCCACCCCCGAACCATAACAAACAATAATAAATTTTTAAACTTTAAAAAAATTTAATCAATAAACTACCTTGCAGCCTAAAGAAATTCGTCTCATTGGAACAGAGGGCAAATTAATTGGTATTATGCCCTACGAAGAAGCTCTCTTAAAAGCAAAAGAAGCTAATCTTGATTTGATTCCCATTAGTGAAAAAGCTAATCCGCCTGTTTATAAGCTAGGAGATTCTACTAAAGCTAAATACGAAAAAGAGAAAAAGCAAAAATTGCAAAAACTTAAGGGAAAACAAGCAGCTCCTAAATCAATCAGAATTGGTTTTAACGAAAGCGAGCACGACCTTCTTACTAAAATAAAAAAAATTGAGGAGTTTCTGGAAGATGGTAGAATGGTGAACATCGAAATGCGGTTACGGGGGCGAGAAAAGGCCCATATCGATTTGGCAAGATCAAAAATAGAAAATTTTTTGACTTTTATCACAATTTCTTATAAAATTATTCAGCCCTTGAAAAAATATCCTCAAGGTTTTATTATGACTTTAAAGAAAAATTAACCCATGACTAAAAAAGCCTATCTTAAAAGAGTAAAAATTACTAAAACTGGTAAAGTTTTAAGAAGAACTGGCCATCAAGGTCATAACCAAGCAAAAGAAACTCCCAAAGTAAAACGACAAAGAAGGAAAATTGTTTCTTTTTCTGCCTATGCAAAAAAAATTAAACGAGATACTTTTTAATTATTATGGCAAGAGTAAAACGAGGAACAATCGCTAATAAGAGAAGAAAAAACTTGTTAAAAAATACCAAGGGTTTTCGTTATGGTCGAAAAACTAAATATCGCGCTGCCAAAGAAGCCCTCCTTCATGCCTGGACCCACGCTTTTAAAGATCGCCGAAGGAAAAAGAGAGAAAAAAGACAATTATGGGATATTAAAATTAATGCCGCCGCTAGAGAGTTAGGTACCACTTATCAAAAACTTATTACTCAATTAATAAAAAATAATATTAAACTCGACCGCAAAATTTTAGCCAACTTAGCAGAAAATCAACCTCAAGTATTTAAACAAATAGTTAAAGAAACAGAAAAATAAAATAAAATTAAAAACCCTTCAATAATGAAGGGTTTTTAATTTGCTAAGTTTTAAAGGGAAAGTAATATTCCAGAGGAACTTTCTTTTTACTAACAAAATATTTTTTGAGAGAAAGAAGAATAAGTAAACTAATGGCCTGGCAAATAGTCACAAAAAGAAAAATTAAAGGAAAGCCAAAAATTAAAGCCAAGGAGCTGCCAATTAAAATAGCCAAAGCTGAGCCTAAATTAAAGCCTGTGCTATTTAAGGCCCATTCAAAACTTACTCTTTTAGGATTAATGTATCGAGTAAAAATAGCATTCCAAGGTGGCACATATAAAGAATCAGCGATACCATAAATAAAGAAAATAAAATATAATTCACCTGTAGTTTTAGACAAAAGTAAGGATAGAGGAACAACCATATCAAGAAATTGACCCAAAAGTAAAGTAAAATAATCATCCGCTTCCCCCTCCACTCTATCTAAATAGTCAGAAATAAATATTTGAAATAAGCCTTTTACTACCCAATAAATAAAATAACAAATCCCCACTGCCTGAATAGAGCCTCCTTTTACGGTATTTATCACATAAACAGCAAAAATAGGGCTAATAAAAGCCCAGCCAGTTAAAGCAAGAATATTACTTATCATCAAATTTTTCACCACGGGGTGCATTTTTTGTTTAAATAATTCTCGAATTTTGACCATATTTTTAACTTAATATTTTAAATTCATTATCTTGGTAGACAAAACGAACATGACTATTGGACTGAATTTCATTTTTTAAAATACCTTCTGCCAAGGGATCTTTTATAAAATGACGAATAACGGCATCTAGGGGCCTGGCTCCAAAAATAGGATTATAACCTAGTTGAGCAATTTTATTAATAATTGACTCATCAAAATCAATTTCTATTTTTTTATTCTCTAAAATCTGGGCTAAGTTATCTAATTTTAATCTCACGATCTGTTTTAAGTTATCTTCTGATAAGGGGCGAAAGACAACTATCTCATCAAAACGGTTCAAAAGTTCTGGTTTAAAATAATTGGTTAATTTTTTCTTTAAATCATCGGTTAATTGACGAAAAGAAGTGCCTTTCTCTATCTGGTCTTTAATAAAATCTGATAAAGCATTGGAAGTGGCAATAATAATAGTATTAGTAAAATTAATAGTTTGTCCTAAATTATCAGTCAACCTTCCTTCATCAAACAAAGGAAGAAAAAGGTCTAAAACCTTGGGATTGGCTTTTTCAAACTCATCTAAAAGAATTAGAGAAAAAGGTTTCACCTTTACTGCTTCAGTTAAAACTCCACTGGTTTCCCCTTCCGGGCTACCAATAAAACGAGAAACTCCTCGTTGGTCCTGAAACTCCGACATATCAAAACGAATCATCATTTTTTCATCTCCAAAATAAATCTTAGCTAAAATTTTCGATAGTTCAGTTTTTCCTACTCCTGTTGGGCCAACAAAAAGAAATACCCCAATGGGCTTATTGGGATTAGCCAAACCAGCACGGTATTGTCTTAAAGCAGCAGAGACTAATTGAACAGCTTCTTCTTGGTTAATAAAGGATTGATGAATATATGTTTCTAAATTTAGTAATCTTTCTGCCTCTTCCCCTTTTGAGTCCTCTAGAGGAATACTAGTTTTTACGCTTACTAAATCAACAATATCTTGCTCTTTAACAAAGCGAATATTTTTTTGCCGCGCTCCTTCTATTGCTTCAGTAATTAAAGATTCAGCTGAGGAGGGTAAAGGTATATTGGTTAAAAAACGTTGAGCTAACATTACTGCCCTTTTAATCGCCTGATAACTTACTTGGACTCTAGAATCTTTTTTCCATTTGAGAGAATTAAAAGCCAAAATCTGAATAGCTTCTTTTAAGGACACCTCTTCTACTCTAATGATTTCAAAGGCTTCTTGGATATTGGAGTCTTGCTCTAAATAATGATGATAATCTTCTAAGGTGCTAGTAGCAATGACAGGGGTTTGTTGATTATCAAAAAGTGATTTGAGTATTTCTAAGGCACTTAATCCCCCTTCCTGAATTAATAATTTATAATTATGAAGTTGGGGTAAATACAAAATAATATCCCGGTTGATAGAAATCTCACTAACTATTTTGGTTAATCGATTACAAGCCTCAAAAGGTGTTTGAGTATCTTTAAAAAGAGAAGAAAACGGAAGGGCAATAAGGCGATAATCTCTTAGCTGGGGACTAATATCATTTCTGGCTAAATGGTAAGCCAAATAAGAAACAATGGTTTCTTTACCAATTCCAGCAGGGCCAAGCAATAAAACATTCTTTTTACCTTGACGAGATAAAATATTTACCAAAGTGGCATATTCTTTTAAATGACCAATCATTATTCCAATTTTCATTTTCTCGGCTAATTCAGTAAAATCTATCCCAAAACTATCAAGAAGAGGAGTAGGCCGAGAGGTAAAAGATCTGTTTACCCTTACTTTTTGAGGGCGAAAAAGAGGAACATTTAGATCACTTAAACCAGAAATAAGTTCTATTTGTCTTTGATGAGACAAAATATTCATGGAAAAAGCAACAAGTAAATCTGTTTTATCTAAGCCTAAACTATTTAAAAGGCTAGCTATAAAATTATCATCTAAATTGTATAAACCCAACATCAAACTATAAAAGTCCAGAGAGCTTCTTTTTAGTTGTTGAGCTTCTGCAAGAGATACTCGGAAAAAATTAAGAAAAAAATTATAGGCGTTAAAAGCATTGTCAGGAGCAGAAGAGGTTGTTTCAAGAATTTTTTTATCAAATTCTCGTATTTCTTCTGGGGTAAAATCAAGATAATTTAAAGCATTAATAATCTCTTGCCTTTTTAAAAGATAAAATAGACAAGCCACAGATAAAGAGAGATTCTTTTTTTTACTTAAGACCTGAGCCTCAATAAGAAGGTCTTTTACTTGGGGTAAAAGAAAGGAAGCTAAGTTAACTTTCTTTTTATTTAGATAATAATCCGTTAAGGAAAAATCTGAAAAATTTTTTTTAATAAATACAAAAATAAAAAAGAGTAGGCCTAATATTCCAAGATAAAAATATTTTTTAACATCGAGAAAAACAAAAGAAAGAGAAATGAAAAGACCAAAAAACAAAAATACCTGGAAAATTACTCGATACAAAAACTGTTTCCATCTAGGCCAAAATAAATAAGGATCTTTTAAGTAAAAATTTGGTTGGTTCATTTTATTAAATTCCAACAATTTTTAATAATAAATATAAAGGAGCAATAACCCAAAGAAGATAACCTAACCAAAAAATAAAGCTAAAACAAACTAAAATAATAGCCCCTGTTAAAATTTTAAAGGCACGAATAGGAATACTCAAAAGATACGAGGCAAAAGAATATTCTTGCCAAAAAGGAACAGTAAAATAACGCACATTCAAAGAAAAAGCTAGATCTCTTTCTAGAGAAGAAAAGATTTGCCAAAATAAAGAATTAAAAAAGTTAAAACCTCCACGAAAATAGGTATCGAGAAAGTTTACTCCATAAAATACCAAACGCTGAATAAAATACAAAAAAAGACTATTGCTCATTATCAATATTATAGCACAAAAATTCTTTATCATAACAATAGCTCATTATTTTCTCTCGTTTATCTTCAATCTTAAAGCTCGGGTATGTTGTCACAAAAACACGCTCTCGATTTCCCCAGCGAGGATTTTGGACTCGCGGAACTCATCGCCATGAGGCGGTTTAAAATAATTCTTCTTGAATAATGGCTTCCTGTTTTCCTTTATCAGATAAAGATCTGACTCTTCCATACTCTCCATCATAGCCTGGCTCTAATTCTACTTTTCCCTCTCTAACCTTGATAATGCCTTCGGCAATTCTTGTTGTAGTAACTTTCTCTAGTTCTTCTTTATTTGCCTCTAAAAGGATATAAAATTCATTAGGAAATCGATTGATAAGGTTTTGATATTCTTCTCTTACTCTTTTGGTTTTTACCTGGCAATCAAAAGCTTCGGCAATAATCTCCCGTAAAGGCACTAAACTTTTGAAGGGAATAGCATTACTAGGTATATAACCATCTTCCCGGTCAGCTAATTCATCTACTCGTGATAAAACTCCTACTGTTAATGGCTTGCCACAAACTGGGCAAAGGCCATTTAATTTTTTTCTTTCTTCAGGTGACATACATACCTTGCACAACCGATGCCCATCATAATGATATTTTCCCTCTTCTGGAAAAAACTCAATAGTGTATAAAAATTTTTTAGGATCTTTATTAATAATGGCCTCCCTTAAACTAAAGTAATTTAAATCAATCTCAAAAACATTAGCTTCTCTTCCAATATTATCTGGAGAGTGAGCATCAGAATTAGATACTAAAGTAAATTTATCTAAGGCTGAGATACGCCAATTCATTTTGGGATCGCTACTCAAACCAGTCTCTAGAGCAGAAAGATATTTTGTGTTTCCCCCAAAAGCTTCTTCCAAAGAATCAAATCCTGACATTGACCCAAAAACAGAAAACCAAGGAGTCCAAATATGAGCAGGAATAAACATTGCCTGGGGTTCTATCTTTAAAACAATTTTTAATAATTCTTCAGAATCCATTCCTAAAATGGGTCGACCATCAGATTTCAAATTGCCTTGCCAAGATAAAGCATTGTTTATTTTTTGCGCTGCTTCTAAAGAAGGAAGAACAACAACATTATGGACTCTTCTGGTTTTGCCTCCTCTTTGATAAATATTAGAAATTTCTCCAGTAATAATGAATCTTACTTGATTTTCTGTTTTTTGATTCTGATTTTTCAGTTGGTACAAACCCTCTTCCGCTGGTTCTAATTGAGAGCTCAACTCCTCAAACCATTGAGGATGAGTAAAATCACCTGTCCCCAGGATATTAATTCCTTTTCTTTGACTTGCTAAGGCCATATGTTCTAAATCCATATCTCTCGAAACTGCTCGAGAATATTTAGAATGCAAATGTAAGTCAGCAATAATTTTCATAAATACATTTAATCGCCCCCTCAGGAGGAATCGAACCTCCATCAGAAGCTCCGGAAGCTCCTATTTTATCCGTTAAACTATGAGGGGAATCAATTAGTAAATTAAGAAAATCTGACACAAGGCTCCAGCTAATAAAGCAAAAAAGAAAAATACTAAAAGTAAATGATTAAGAGGTACTTCATAACTCGGTGCTAAATCAGATTTCTTTTTAGCTCGATAAAGAGTAAAAAGCACTATAGAACCTTCAAAGCCACCTAGCATACCGCCCATAAAAGAAATAAGTTTTACAATATTCATCATATGAGCAAAATACAAAACAAGAGGTCCTAAAACAACAACAAAATTACTAATAAAAGGCGACCAATGAAAATCGTGAATAAAGCTATTTTTAATGTAAATGGCGAAAATTAGATAGGAAGTAATAACAGCTAAAAGGCCTAAAATAGCTCCGATAATCACAATGCCATTGCCTAAAAGAATTTTTAATCCCCCAATAGCTTCTAAGGTGGTTGAGGAACCGGTTGCTCCCAAAACGCTAATAATAAATAATAAATAGCAAAAGGCTGAAATTAAAATACCAGTGATAATAATCCCTTTTACTTCACTTTGGTTGACTCTTTTTCTTTTTATAACACTAATGGCTTCTGGCACTGCTACCATTCCATTTAAGGCATAAAACAAAACACCATAAGGAATAAGCCAACTCCATTTATAAGAAAAATTAAATAGATCTAAGTTGGCGCTCTGAAAACGAGAAAAAGCAAAAAAGGCTATTACTACAAATAAAATTAAAAGTAAAAAAGACAAAATTAAATTAATACGCGAGGCATGGTCTTGTTTGCTGAAAATAGCTAAACTTAAAAGAAGCCAAAGAAAAATTACTAAAAACCCACTGGGTAAAATATGGCTGGGAAGAAACAATGTTAAAAAAGTACTAAGAAATTGCCCTCCTAAAAAGAGGTAAATCAATAGCGAAAAAGAAAAAGTAAAGAAAGTTGTCAAAAGCATTAATTTTCTAGACGGTTCACCCAAATAATATCCAGCGTAACCAGGTAAGCGAAACTCTTTTGGAGTTCTTAAAACAATTTCTCCATAAGCCAAATGAAGATAAATAATAAGAATTAAAACTATTCCTAACCAAAGTAAAGTAGGAAGTAATCCTGATTCTTCTGCTATTTTCGGCAAAGTAAAAACACCTGCCCCAATAATAGTGCCTACTAAGGCAGCGATAGCTTCTAATTTAGCGAATACATAAGATTTCCTCTGAGATTTTATTTCCAAGGATGGCATAAAAATAATTTTCAATAAAAATTTTAATTTTTTAGTCCTTCAGTAAATAGATTTCATCTCCCTCTTTAACTGGTTGCTCAAGTTTCAAACCAATTAAATCCCCTTTTTGGGCTTTTGGGACATTCTCATGTTCTACTTGCATTGAGGAGACTACCTGATTAAAATCTGTCGTATGTCCTTTAACATGAATCTGGTCATTAACGCTTAAAGGACCCATAATTTCTACAATGGCAACGTTAATTTTGCCATAATAATGAGTAATTTTACCAATAAGTTTTTCCTCCATAGAAATAAAGATTATTATTAAAATCGACCTTATTTTTTAGTATAGCACAAAATTAAACAAAAAAAGAGAGCAAGGCTCTCTTTTTTAACTTTCCCTTATGTTTTTCTATATTTTTCTTATTTAGAAGGAACTACTATTTTTTTAGCTAATCTAGACTTATTACGAGCGGCAGTGTTCTTTTTGATTAAATTAGTCTTAGCTGCTTTATCTAAAAGCTTGTATAAAACATTAAGAGTTTTTTGGGCTTCTTCAAGATTATTGGAAGCTAAAAGTTTAAAAAATTGTTTCTCTGTTTGTCTCAAAGCTTCTTTCTTCAAATTATTAGCTTCTCTATTTTTAAGGCTTTTTCTAAGAGAACGTTTTGCTGTATTACTAATGGGCATAAATACAATTTTAAAGTTTTTTCTCACCTTGCTTCATTAAATTTAACATTTTTACCCTAAAAAAGCAAGTTCCTTAATTTGTTAAAATTTGTCTAATATCTAAAAGAAGCATCTGTAAAGCTAGTTCCGAAGGCATAAGATATCTTTTTATTCTTTCATCACATAAAAGAAGTTTTGGATAAATAGTCTTTAATTCCTCTAAAGAAAAAGATTTAGCCAGGGAAATAATTTTTCTTAAAGGATAAGGTTTAATTTTTGTCTCTTTTGCTAATTCCATAAAAGTTTTTGCCTTAGACTCTTTTACCATTATAATGCTCCTGATTTCAAAGGTAATAGATCCTAAAAGACGCAGAATATTACTTGGAGAACTGTCTTCTTCCAAATTATTAAGTAATAAGCGAAAAGCAGTAGGAATCTTACGAGCTGCTAAATTATCCAAAAATTCAAAAACATCATTATTAAAAGGCAGCCAAGCATTTTCTTCTAAATCTTTTTTCGTAATCAGTGCCTTTTGAATTAAAGATAATTTTTTTAAAGTAAAAAAAATCAATCCCGTATCAAATCCAAAATAATCTAAAATGAGTTTTTTTGTTTCCGGGTCTAATTGAAAATGAAACTGTTGAGCTGTTTCGCTTAACCAATAGCTTAATTTTACTCCCTTTAATAAAGGAAATTCTTTAACTAATTTAGCTTTTTTCTTAAACCACTCAAAAATCTTCTTTCTTTCTGATGCTTTTCCCCTTTTTTCTCCTTCTTTCTTTGTCTCTTTTTCTTCATCTCCATCCTCGCTCTCATCCTCACGAGATTTGTTTCCAGAATCATTCTCATAAATAATAAGCATGGTACTTTTAGAGGCATCGATTTTGTCCTCAGTAATTATTTTGATGCATTCTTTCTGAAAATCTTCAGGCGCATAACTAATTACATTTTTTAAAACTATCAGACGGGTATTAGAAAACAAGTTATAACTATTTAATTTTTCTTTTAGCTCATTTATTGTTAAAGGTAGAGCAAAAGGATCATTAAAATCATAAGAAAAATAAAACAAATCATCTTGTTGATAATGACGAATCAAATAATTCAGATACTCTCCAGATAAAAAAGTGTCTTCTCCGTAAACTAAATAAATCATAATGCTTGGCAATGAGGACAATAAAAAGTAGAGCGGCTTCCCTGCTTTGCTCTTTTAATTAAAGAACCACAGCGAGAACAAGGCTCCCCTTCTCTTTGGTACACTTTTAAAAACTTAGTATAACTACCTTTTTGACCATTAATTTGCCGATAAGAATCATCTTTCGCAGAAGTACCTTGGTGTTCAATTGATAGTTTTAAAATTTTTTTTATTGCCTTAAATAAACGTTGAATTTCATTTTTCTTTAAATCCTTGACCTTCTTAAAAGGATTAATTTTTGCCTCCCAAAGTACTTCATTAGCATAAATATTGCCTAGACCGCTAATAATTTTTTGGTCCATAAGCAAAACTTTGATCTCTCCTTTTCTTTTAAGTAAGGTATTTTCAAAATTTGTCAAAGTAAAATCAGAAGAACAGGGATCAAGGCCCAGAGTATTTAAATCCTTTTCTTCTTTCAAGTCTTTCTGGGACAAAAGTATTAGTTTGGCAAATTTTCTCATATCCGAAAGAGCTAATTTACGCCCATTTTTTAAAGAAAAAACCCAGTGAAGAAAACGATTTTGAGGCTCAAGAAAAATTGTTTCATTTTTTGGCTGCCATTGATTATGAAAATATTCAAAATCCCCTACCAAAAAATGACCAGTTAATTTTAAATGAACCCATAAAACTAAATCCTTATCTAAAAAAATGAGAATATTTTTCCCTTTTCTTTCTGTTTTGAGAATTTTACGCCCAATAATTAATTGGTGAAATTGAGAAGCATTAAAATGCCCTTTTATATTTTTAGGGCTATCGGTCCAAAAATCAACAATAGTCTGTTCTTTAACAGCTTTATTTAATTCTCGAACAATAGTTTCCACTTCTGGTAATTCGGGCATAGTAAAGATAATTTACAATTTCTAATTTACAATTTTCAATCAATATCACAATTTTAAATTTTCAAACCTCTAATATCTATTTGTAAATTTAATCATTGAAAATGTATTGTAAATTGTAAATTGAGAATTGAAAATTCTATTGAGGAGGAATATATGCTGGATCTAAGGGTAAAGTAAAAGAGAAAGTAGAACCACGGCCCACTATTGAGTCTACCCAAATTTTACCTCCATGACGTTCTACAATATTTTTAGCTAAATATAATCCTAAACCAATACCACTAGTTTGCTCTTTCATAATTTTTTCTGACCTAAAGAATTTAGTAAAAAGCTTCTGTTTGTCCTCCTCGCTAATTCCCATACCAGTATCACTCACCGACACAATAAGAAATGGTTTATCAGGAACTAAAGATAACTTAACATTTACTTCCCCGTTTTTGACATTATATTTAATGGCATTATCAACTAAGATTTCTAAAACAATTTTAATTCTCATAGGGTCCATCACAAAGGGTTCTAGTTTAAATTCTGGCCGATAAAAACTAAATTTAATATTATTTTGCTTGGCAGAAGGCTCAAATTTGGTAAAAACGTCCTCGATAATTTGGCTCAAATCAGATAATACAAACTGGAAGCCAAATTTGCCTTCCTCTATTTGAGCAGCACTTAACAAATCTTCCACTGTCTTTAAACTCTCATTAATTGCTTTTTTACCTTGATTGATTGCCTCTTCTTGTTCTGGGGTTAAGGGTCCAATTTCTTTTTTTGACAGGAGTTCAAACACCCAAGATAAACCAGAAAGAGGAGTTCTTAATTGATGGGCAGCCACTGTAATAAAATCTTTCTGAGTTTTTTGAAGGGCTTCCTCCTGTGTTAAGTCATGAATAATTTTTAAAAAACCAAAGACATTGCCTTTTTCATCCATTACTCTAGTAGTGATAATTTCTAAGGTTAATTCTCTCGGCTCATCAAATTTGACTTTAATTCTCTGGGGATATAAATCACCGGATCTTTCTAAAACTAAAGGAGCTAAACTGGGAAAAAGAATCTTGGTTAAAAATCCGTATTGAGGATCATTGGTTAATTCCGGAGTAATAATTTTTCCTAAAAGCTCTTGTTTTTTTAGTCCTGTTAATCTTTCCATGGCATTATTGACTAAAATAATCTCAAAATCATTGCTGTAAGAAATAGCTGGATCTTCAATACTTAAAATCATGGCATTTATTTGATTTCTTTCTAAATCTAAGCGGTTACTCTTGTCAATCAAATTTAAAATTACTACTGCTAACCAAAGCCAAATAGCAAAAAGAATACTTCCAAGAATCAAAACCAAAATTTGGTCTGGCAGCCAAAGAAAATCAAATACTATCTGGGTAATAATTAAAAGGCCCAAAAATAAGAATGGCAGAAATTGGTTAGAAAAGAAATATTTTCGTATTTTTTTTAACAAATTTTTCATTGTTGTTAGTTGTCAATTACTCCATTTCGCCCCATCTTTGACCAAAGGTCATTTTGACCTTAAGAGGAACTTCTAGGGTAACAATGTGCTCCATAATATCTTTTAATTTAGGAGCAATTAACTCTATTATCTCAGATTTAGCTTCAATAATCAATTCATCGTGAATCTGAAGAACTATTCTTGCTTTTTGTTCCAAATTCTCTTGATGTAAAAAGTCCTGTATTTTTATCATAGAGAGCTTAATCAAGTCAGCAGCTAATCCCTGAATAGGCATATTAACAGCTATTCTTTCTTCTTGCCTTCCGATTTGCCCTAAAGAACCAATAAGAGGTAAAAATCTTTTACGACCAAAAAGTGTTTCGACATAGCCGTTATTTTTTGCCTTTTCAATGGTAGAAACTAAATAATTTTTGAGGCCAATAAAGTCATGAAAATATTCTTCTTTAAATTTTTTGGCTTCCCTTAAACTAATTCCTGCTGTTTCGCTTAATAATTTATCACCCATGCCATAAATAATGCCAAAATTCAAGACCTTGGCTAACTGGCGCATTTCTGGGGTCACTTTATCTTCTGGAATATTATTAACATAGCTGGCAGTAATGGTATGGATATCTTTGTCCTGTTTAAAGGCTTCTATCATTTTGGGGTCCAAGGACAGATGACTTGCTAAGCGCAATTCAATTTGGGAATAATCCAAAGAAATAAAAGAAAATCCCTTTTCTGCTTCAAAGGCTAGGCGAATTTTTTTGCCCCACTCACTTCGAACAGGAATATTTTGTAAATTAGGTTCTTCAGAGGACAAACGACCAGTTGCTGTACCTGTTTGCTTCCAAATAGTATGAACTCTTTTGGTATGAGGATTAATAAATTTGGGTAAAGGATTTAAAAAGGAAGTCTTTAATTTTTCTAATTGGCGATAGCTAATAATTAAAGGAATAATGGGATGGCTATCTTGAATTTTTGTTAATTCAAAAATATCCGTAGATAATTTGCCAGAACTAGTTTTTTTTAGAGAGGAAGAATCTATCTTTAGATCCTGAAATAAAATTTCTGCTAATTGCTGAGAAGAATTAATATTAAAATTTTTCCGAGCTAATTGATAAATTTGTTTTTCTAGTTGAGTGCTTTCCTTGTCTACTCCTTCCAGCAACTGAGAAAGAGTATCTTTGTTCACAAAAATACCATCTTTTTCCATTTGGCTCAAAATAGGAATAAGAGGTCTTTCTATTGTTTTCCAAATATTATCTAGCCCTAAACTTGTCGCTTTTATTTTAATAGTTTCTCCTAGAGTTAAAAACTCTTTTAAATAATCAAGGGGCGAAGCAAAATCTTCTTTTTTGAGAAAAAATTTCATCAAACTTTCTAGGGAATAATTTTTTCTATCTGGATCAATGAGCCAGGCTAAAATAGCTAAGTCTTCAAAAGAAAAAGAAGAGAATTCTGGTATTTCTTCCAAAAGTTCTTTTGCTCCTAAAGTAAAAATAATTTTGTTTTGAAGAAAACTTTGTCTTTCTTTTAAGAAACTAAAGAAAGATTGAGGCAAATACCAAATTTCCTCAAATGGCAAAATAAAATATAAACCAAAAACTTGTCTTTCTCCATACTTTTTCCCATTACTATCTAAAAAAAGGCTTAATTTATCAGCTTCCTTTATCTTTTGGAATAAAAGTGCTAATTGTCTGGAGTCTTCTATGGTTTTAACCTTTATTGATTTTTCTAAAGGAGAATTTTCTAGCTTAGAAACAAAAATCCGTTTAATTAAGCTTTGAAATCCTAATTTTTCTAAAAACGAAACCAATTCTTCTTGGGGAGGCTCATGATATTCAGCTTGTTCTAACTGAAAATCTAAATCAATATCTTTTTTAATAGTCACTAAATGTTGGCTAAAAAAAGCTTCTTCTTTATGCTCTTTTAATTTTTCTCTAAGACGAGCGTTTAATTTGGTAATTTCTGGGGTTTGATTTTCCAAAACAGAATAGAGATGTTCAAGAGAATGAAATTCTTGAATAAGTTTTAAGGCTGTTTTTTCGCCAATACCTGGAACTCCCATAACATTGTCAGAAGGGTCGCCTTTTAAGGCTTTAAAATCAATTAATTGAGAAGGAGTTAAACCATATCTTTTTTGAATAGCCTCTTCGTCATAAATAATATTATCCTGCAGTCCTTTATGAAGAGTATAAACATTCACTTGCTTATTAATTAATTGTAAGGCATCTAAATCACCAGTTAAAATAATAAATTTTAAATCAGGGCTTTGAAATTTTTGAGTCAAAGTGCCAATAATATCATCAGCTTCAAAGCCTTCTTTAGCTAAAATTGGAATTTCCCAAATAGTTAAAATATCTTTAATAATTTGGATTTGCTCATAAAAATTCTCCGGAGCCTTTACTCTTTGGGCTTTATATTCTTTATACTCTTGATGACGAAACGTTGGCTGCGCTAAATCAAAAGCGGCAACTAAATAATCCGGTTTTAGCTCTTGAAGCATTTTTAAAAAGACAAGCATAAAACCATAAACCCCATTTACTAAAACTCCTCCCGGAGAAGTTAATGGTGGTAAGGCATGATAAGCTCGATGAGCTAAAGCATAACTATCAATAATAACAAAAGTTTTCATTATTTATTATCTGTTATAGTAAGGGATCTTTTCTTTTCCCCTAATATTTGAAACTTAATAGTCCAATGGTTTTTAGGAAGAAAATGTTTGATTTTATTTCCCCATTCAATAAAAACAATATTTTGGGGATCATTTAAAATAGTAAGAAAGTCTAATTCTTTTAATTCTTTAATGCTTTTTAAACGATAGCAATCCCAATGCCAAAGAAATTTGAAGGACTGGTAAGACAAAGGAAATCGCTTCATAATTAAAAAAGTGGGACTAAAAATATGCCCCTTTAATTTACTTCCAGAAGCTATTCCTTTGAGAAATTCTGTCTTTCCACTCCCCAAATTTCCCTCTAAAGAAATAACCAAGGCCTGCCTGCGTTTTAAATCCTTTTGTTTTAAAATTGTATTAATAAATAAGGCGGCAATTTTTTGGGTTTCTTTTGGGTTTTCGCTAAAAATTTTAATTCTCATCTTTTGCTTATTTTAGCATATTCTTTACCTTTAAAAAAGAGAGATAAGGTGATATAATTAAAGGAGCTCAGAGATATATACCTTTCGAAAACGTCTAAAATCCCCAGCGAGGATTTTGGACTCGCGCAAGCTCCTCGCTCTTCTTCGCTTCGCTCAGAAACCCTGCCCCCTCGCCGCTTGAGCGTTTCTCAAGGTACATATCCCCTCGCTTTATAGGTTTAAAAAT
>JBMFSN010000003.1:0-40606 GCA_049967535.1 Minisyncoccia bacterium
GCTCTTTTGACTTTTCTTAATACATATCCCACTAAATTTCTTTGAATACAATCTGGTTTTAATAATCCTAGAGTATATTCGTTCATACTTATCACCTCCCTTTCTGTGATTTGTATTTCTAATCTTTTCATATATATAAACCTTCTAATCTTTCTAAAAGAGTAGAAGAATATTTTTCAAGGTACTTATTTTAACTACTAACTACTAACTACCTAAATTTAAGCATAAAAAACTGCCTTTGTCAAGATATTTAGATCAACTAGGCATTATTTCTTTCCTGTTAAACCAAATCTTATTTCCCAAAATTCTGGTAATTTCCATTTTTGAGCCCATTTTAAAAATAATTCATCTGCATTCTCCTTTGCTGCCTCATTTAAATTGAAACCTAGTTTATTTATAAATTCCTTGCTTGTCTCAATGTCTCCTTCTATTTCTAATATCACTCCATAAGGATAAATATCTACATCAAATTCTAAACCATTATTCTCGTAGACTAATCTTATTTTCTCATATGAATTTTCTTCATTATAATTACCAAATTTTTTAATAGTAGAAATGGCATTTTCTTTATTGTCTCCTTTATAAAAAATTTCCTCTATAGAGGCGACAAATTTACCATGTTCTTGAATTTTATATTTCGATACGACTTCATAATTAATGTTCTCCATTGAATTTTCTATTCTTAGTCTAAATTTTTTCTCAGCCGGGCCAATTCCTGTACCATAAATAATATCTCTAATGTATAAAGTCTTGACAAAACAACAATTTTTATTCAATTGGGCCAATAGTTCATCTAAGCAATTAATTTTAAATTTTATTTCTATTTCTTTTTTAGGGTCTCTTCTTTCTAGGGGAACATAAATTACTTTATTTTTATCTCTTAAAATATCTAATTCCTCTAAAGTGGGTTTATTCAAAATTTTATATACTTCTACTACCAACATTTTGGGAAAATTCGGATGGGTAGTGATAATTTTACTACCTTTTAAATCTTCAGATAATTTTATCACATGCCTATAAACAGTTTTATCTTTAATTCTTTCTTCGATAAAAGTATGCCTTAGGTCTTTTACCAAAAGAACCTTATTAATGCCACCGGAGATGGTAGTAGCTTTTGATTTCGCATACATCGGCATAGTTGTAGTAAACAAAGCCTCTACTCCCTTATCTTGATAATATTTAGATATTAAACCATCCATTAAGGAAATAGAATTTTTAGGGCTTCCTGGCAGACAATATAATCTTGTTAATTCAACAGCTTTATTGGGGTCAATGCCGTGGGCTAAAAGAGCCTCGCGTTTGTATTCTTTGGCGAGAATTGATGACTCCGTTGTTTCTATCGCAAAGGGAATTTTATCGCCTTTAAAAAATAAACCAAAAGTTTGGCCCTTAGCTCTTAAATTATGAATGTAATGAAATTCTTGAGTAAATAAATTTATAATTTTTTCATCATCTACTTCTTTAAACTCAACTTCAAAACTTCTATTTTCATTTATGGCTAATAATTTATCATTTTTGTTATCTTTATGTAAAGTGAGCCTATCTTTAATATTCAAATCTTTATATTTACCGCTTAATCCTCTAAAAAGATATTCCAAATCACAATTAGTTTTTTCTAAAGCTGATTGGATTATCAAATACTGTTCCTCCACCACCATTTTTATAATCTCTTCGTTTATTTCTTTGGGATCAAAAGTTGTTAGACGGAATAATACTTGATGTTCTAAATTTTGAGGATCATATAACCCTTGAGGAAAATATTTAATGATTTTTTTACGCCACCGATTTATAATTTCGGAAGAATGCCATTGAGATTCTAAATTATAATTAATAATTCCAATTTTTAATTTTTTTTGTTTCTCGCGTAAATTCATATTTATATTCACTAAATATTAACTACCTCAATGTAATCATAAAAAACTGGCTTTGTCAAGGCATTTAATTAATGATAATTGTACACTAAATTCCTAATTCATTGGCCACTTTAGGATCTAAAGCGGTAGTAATAAAATGTTTTTGATTCTTTTTCTTTGTTTAGCATAATTTAAAGCATAATTTAAAAAAAGAGGTGTTTATTATCACCTCTTTAGTATTTCGCCGTAATGGCTAAAACTTCTTCTAAAGATACAAGCCCCTCTAAGACTTTGATGATTCCATCTTGGCGCAAGGTAATCATACCTTGACGTTTGGCTTCAGCCATTAATCTTTCTTGAGAGGGTTGGGTAAGAATAATTTGCTCTAATTCAGGAGTCATTCTCATCATTTCAAAAATACCAAAACGGCCTAAATAGCCTTTATTATTACAAGCCGGACAGCCTTTGGATTTATAAATATAATAAGGAGGTTTATAGGGCAGAGATTCTTTAATTTCTTTAGGCAAAGTAGAAAGATTATCTTCAATTATTTTTTGTTCCGCGGGATTGGCTAGCACTCTTTCTTTACAATCAGGACATAAACGTCTGGCTAAACGCTGAGCAATCATTAAGTTTAAAGAAGAAGGAATTAAAAACCTTTCCACGCCTAAATCAATTAAGCGAGGAATAACCCCCAAGGCATTATTGGTATGCAAAGTAGAGAGAACTAAATGGCCAGTTAAAGCAGACTGAGTAGCTAATTCTGCAGTTTCATTATCACGAATTTCTCCTACCATAATAATATCTGGATCCTGACGAACAATCTGACGTAAACCACGGGCAAAGGTATAACCAATTTCCGGTAAAACCTGAGATTGATTCACTCCTTCAATGGTATATTCTACTGGGTCTTCTAAACTGATAATATTAACTTTATCCTGATTCAATTGTTGAAGTAAAGCATAGAGAGTAGTAGTTTTACCTGAACCAGTAGGCCCGGTAATCAAAACCATCCCATAAGGTTTTTGGAGTTCTTCTTGTAAAATGTTTAAATTTTTCCCTTCTAATCCCAGTTCATGAATGGTTTTTAAACCCACCGTTGGGTCCAAAATTCTAATGGCTACTTTTTCCCCTAAAGCAGTGGGAAAAGAAGAAATACGAAAATCAATTTCTTTGTCATCAATAATTGAGAAAAAACGACCATCCTGAGGCATACGAGTTTCATCAATTTTTAAATTAGCCATAATCTTAATTCGAGAGATAATCGGCTGATGAATGCCTAGGGGTAAATAAAGATTGGTGGCTAAATTACCATCAATACGAAAACGGACTCTTAATTTATCTCTTTCAGGTTCGATATGAATATCAGAAGCCCGAGAACGAACTCCCTGTTTTAAAATAGAAGCAAATAAACGAACAATAGGAGCCTCTTCTGCTACTACTCCTTGGGTTGACTCAATATCAATAATCTGATAAGAGGGTTTATTTTTAGGAGTAGCAAATCTTTTCTGAAAATCATCAACTAACTTATTAAACTCTTGGGTAAAAGTTTGATATTGTTTTAAAAGTTCTTTTAAATCAGAAAGAGTAATAATAAATACCTTGATATTGTAATTAGAACGTCCGGCGATAAATTTCACCGCTTCTTGGGCTTTTAAATCATCAGGGTAAACCATTCCCACATCTAGAACATTATCTTCTTTATTAAAAGCGATAAAACTATAATGGCGGGCAGTATCTTCTGGAACTAAATTTAAAATACTTTGAGAAACAGTTTCATTCTTAGAGAAAAATTTGGTGGGTAATTTAAAAAGTTCACTCTTGATTTGAGCGATTGTTTTTTCATCAGCTAAATTTTTGTCTAAAAGAATTTCCTCGGCTCTTTTATTAGTGTTCTTTATTTCTAATAAAATTTGACGAGCTTGTTCCTCTTTAAGTAAACCTTTTTGAATTAAGGTAGAAAGAAATAATTCTTCTTGGATCATTTTACTTTAAAATGGTTGGAAGGGATTTAAGCGACCAAGAGCAGAAGAAGGGAGGGGCCAAGTAATATGAGAGGATAAAGTTTGAAAAATAGGATTGCTAATGACGCCATTAATATTTAATTTAGCATTTATTACCTCTGAGGATATGGGGGAAGGCAAAACATCTTCTGTTTTAGGTTTTTGAAATAAGTCACTGGGCTGAAAAAAGTTTTTTACTATCCAAAAGCCGATCGCTAAAATAACTAAGATGATAATAATCCAAAGGATGGGGTTAGATTTTTTTTCTTGTTGAACTTCAATGGCCATAGAATTAAAGTTGGTAGTAAGTTAATAAGTCTAAACTAAATTGGAGCACTGACTGATTAGTCCTCGCGGTTCTTCTAGCAGGAGTAGTTATGGGGATAATAACTGATTTAATGGTAATATGATTAATGTCAAAAAGTCTTAATTCTTTTTCTATTTCACTAAGCCAGTTTTTGAAAGTATTATAATCAGTGCTAAAATCGGTTTTTATATCTAAAGTATCATAGGAATTATTACTCCCTGTTTGAGTAGAAAAATTTAAACTAGTTAAAGATAAATTTGTTTTTTTAGAAATGGCATCGAGAGTGGCTAAAACTTGAGCTGTTTGGCTATCAGTAGGAATAGCTTGATTAATCATATCTATTTTATTTCCCAAATTCTGATAATTTTGAGTTAAAATATTAAATTTATTTTGATAGTCATTGAGAATTTTAATTTTATCTTGCTCTTCCAAAATTTGTGCTACCAATTCCTTTCTTGTTTGTATTTCTGGTTTAATAAAATTAATAAAAATATAAACCGAAGCAGCGATAAGAATGGTAATCGCCAAAATGGACATATTTTGTTTGGTAGTTTCAGTCATAATTTAAAGGCTAGATTGATATTTAATAACTTGAGGTTGAAGAATCAACTCCAAATGAAATTGAACCGTACTATCATTATTAGTTTTCATATCTCTTAAAATGACGGTTTGAACATCTTTAGAATCGTTGACAAAATCATTAACTGCTTCACTTAAAATTTGCTGGTTTTTCGCTATTCCTTCTAAAACTAAAGAATTTTTATCTAAAGAAAAATCCAGGTTAGTATAATAAACTTGGGGATTAGTTGTTTTTTCTAAAAAGGATAAAACATTAGAAAAATAAACGTGGCTATTTAATAATTTACTTAAATTATTCAGTTTCTTTTCAAAAACAGCAATCTCCTGTTCCTGAGACAAAGGAAAAGCCTCTCTTAAAGTTTGAAACTGAGCATTCAAAGCCTTTAAGTTTTTTTGTTGGATGCCATTATAATAATTTAAACCGAATGCTGCGGCTCCGCTTAAAACAAAAAGAATAAAAATAAAAGTTAAAAGACCTTTGGGCCAAGAAGGAGGTAACTGAGTTGATTTTAAAGAATCGTAATCGAATTGACTCATAAATAATTTCTCTCTTTATATTATTTACATTATACAAAATTTTTTGTTGTCAAGCAACCCCCCACTATCTTTATAGGTTTTTAAAAGCCACAGCACAAGCAGCAGTTAAATTAGTACCAATATCTTTAATCACAGGAGCTAAATTAGGATGATAAGAAATTAACCCCCAACTAAAAGGATCACCTTTAACGACCGGCAAGAAAAGAGCTTCAGAATAATATTTATCTAAACCATTCAAATTAGCTCCTCCCCCAGTTAAAATAATCTTTTCTACTTTACGTTTAGATTGAAGATAATAATTATTAATAGATTTTTCTACTTCTCTTTTTATCACATCTAAAAGAGGGGTTAAAAGCTTAAGTAAATCAATTTCGCCTTGATATTGAGTAGTTAAACTAGCAGTTTTTTTAATTTCTTCTGCTCTTAAGGGATTAATTCCTAATCCATTGGCAATGACTTGAGTTAAATCCCCTCCCGCGGTATCAATATTATGAGTTTGTCTTAAATTGCCATTATCCATAACGCTAATAGAAGTAGTTCTGCCTCCAATATCAAGGATAACAGCCGGATTTTTTTCTTTCATTCCAAACAAACGACTGATGGCCATAGTCTCTATTTCTAAACCTTTTAAACTAATTTTTGCTAATTCTGCTGTTTTAACATATCTTTGGACAATATCAGTAGGTACAGCCATTAATAAAACTTGCATTTTTTCTCCTCCTCTTTCAATTATTTGCCAATCCAAAGTCATTTCTTCTAAAGACATAGGAATATATTGAGGAGCTTGATAGTGAATAGCCTTTCCTAACTCTTTATCATTCATTTCTGGAAATTCTACCAAGGAAACAAAACTAGAAAAACCTGGGAGAGTCATATAGGCAGTCACTGTTCCAACTTTAGCAGTGCTTAAAACTTGTTTTAATAATAAAGCAGTACTTTCTTCTAAAAGTTTAAAAGTAGAAGTTTGAATAGCATCATTAATTCTTTCTAAGTGCCCGTATTTTTCTAAAATACCATAATTCGATAATTCTATTTTATTATTGATGCGCTTCAACTCTACCACTTTCAAGGCAGTCGTTCCGATATCTATCCCTAAAAATAAATTTTGATTAAATATCCCCATAGCTATATAATATACAGTATACAGTATTCTGTATTTATTATTCAAGATGCCCCACCGTTTTTTTAATTTTCTTTTAGACCTTCTTTTCCCTTGGCAATGCCTTTATTGTCATCAAGAAGTAAATAACGATTATCCTTTATGTAATAATTGTTTTAACCAAATCCCTATTTTAGATGACTTTATTTGCCCAGTTTGTCAAAAAAGATTAGCTTATCCTGATTTAAAACACTCTTCATGTATTAAGCAAAGTGCCTTAAGTGCCTTGGGAGTTGTCTCTTTTTATCATCATCCTATTTTAAAAGAAACTCTTCATTATTTCAAATACAAACAAATTCAAAGTTTACAAATTCCCCTCTCTCTTTTAATGATTAAGTTTTTAGAAAATAGTTTCTATTTCTCTCGATTAAATAAAAAACAACTGATAATTATTCCCCTCCCTCTTCATTTTAAAAAACAAAAACAACGTGGTTTTAATCAAAGTGCCCTTTTGGCTGAACAAATAGCTAAATATTTTCATTTGCCCCTTGAAACAAATATTCTTATTAGAATTATTAATAATCCTCCTCAAATCACTATGGAAGATGCCCAAGCGCGGCAATTAAATATTCAAGGAATTTTTAAAGTAAAAAATCAAGAGCACCTTTTAAAGAAAACAGTTCTTTTAATTGATGATGTTTATACCACTGGAGCCACTTTAAATGAAGCAGCAAAAACTTTAAAACAAGCTGGCGCTAAAAAGGTGATTGGCTTAGTCTTAGCGAAAGGATGAAGATTAAATTTTAAATGGCGGTGGGGGTGAGATTCGAACTCACGATCCTCTTACGAGGATACCGCATTTCGAGTGCGGCGCCTTCAACCAAACTCAGCCACCCCACCATGTGCCCCTCACTTGGAAAGCACTGGACTTCGTCCATTATCTTATTACGAGAAACAAAATATGTTTATATAAAATATTTTTCGTTTTATTCACAAAGTGAGTTTGCTTAAAAAATAAAATTTTGTGCTTTCCAAGTGAGGGGGTGCCCCCGGGAAGAATTGAACTTCCATCTTCGCCTTAGGAGTGCGAGGCTCTATCCGTTGAGCTACGAGGGCATGACACCAATTTTCAATTACCAATTTACAATTTTCAATAAATTTTTAATTTTTAAACTATTATTTATTCTAACAAAAATGGGCTTGAAAATAAAGAATTTTACTGATAGAATAAAAGCAACGGGCCAGTGGCGCAATTTGGCAGCGCGCCTCTATGGCATAGAGGAGGTTGTGGGTTCAAATCCCATCTGGTCCACCCCTCATTTAAAATACAAAATATCAGTAAGAATTTTCGCGCGCGTAGCTCAGCTGGTAGAGCGTCTCGTTTACACCGAGAAGGTCTCCCGTTCGAGTCGGGACGCGCGCACTACGTCTTATCTTTACTTTTAAAATATAAATTGCTACAATAATAAAACTTTTATAAGCCAAAGCCTTGGCTTTAGATGAAAAATACTTTATTACAAAAAGAATAAATAAAATGAGTTTATCTGCCGAGGTAGCTCAGTGGTAGAGCGCTTGCCTGAAGAGCAAGGCGTCCGGTGTTCGATTCACCGCCTCGGCACCAACTACTCAGAGAAGATATTGCCTTTCGAAAACGTCTAAAATCCCCACCGAGGATTTTAGACTCGCTTTATAGGTTTAAAAATTAAAAATTAATATTTAATATGCAAACTGAGGATTTAAAAAAGAAAATTTCCATTATTAATCTTCCTGAAGTGAATACTTCTTTGGAAGGTATTATTTTAGAGAAAAAACCCAAGGCAGTTTTTGTTGATTTATCTCCCTATGGCATTGGAGTAATCAGGGGTTCTTATTATCTCGAAGCAAAAGATTATATTAAAAATCTAAACGTTCAAGATAAAATCGTAGTTAAAATCTTAGACTGGAATAACGAAGATGGTTTTATAGAGCTTTCTCTTAAAAATCTTTCCCAGGAGAAAAGTTGGAATAATCTTATAGAATTAAAAAATAAAAAAGAGTCTGTTCCTTTATTAATTACCGAAGTCAATGTCGGGGGACTAATGGGAAAAGTTGATAATCTGAAAGGATTTTTGCCAGTTTCTCAATTATCCAGTGAACACTATCCTAAAGTAGAGGGTGGTTCTAAGGCTAAAATCTTAGAAAAACTACAAGAATTTATTGGAAAAGAATTAAAGGTTAAAATTCTAGATATTGACCCTTCAACCAATAAACTCATTTTTTCTGAAAAATCAGTTGAATCAGACACTGTGAAAAAAATTGCCGAACAATACAAAATTGGAGATATTGTTAAGGTTAAAATTACTAAATTGGTTAATTTTGGCGCTTTTGTAAAAGTAGATAACACTCCGGTAGATGGCTTAATTCATATTTCAGAAATTAGCTCTAAACCAGTTAGTAATCTTGATAAAATCTTAAAGGAAGGGGAGGAAAAAGAAGCAAAAATTATTGCCATTGAGGATGGAAAAATTTCTCTCTCCCTTAAGGCCTTAGAAGCTGAACCGAATAAAGCAAATGTCCAAGAATCATAACTTTACACATTAAAAAGAGATTCCAATAAAAAAGTCGCTTCTTTCAAGCGACTTTTTTAATTAAGATATTTTTTTATTATCTAACAGCTTCTTTTAATCCTTTTCCGGCCTTAAATTTAGCCACTGTCATAGCGGGAATGCTTAATTTCTCACCAGTTTTTGGATTAACACCTTGTCGAGCAGCTCTTTTCCTAGCAGAAAAAGTGCCAAAACCAGTAATTGTTACATCTTCTCCTTTGGTTAAAGATTTAGTAATAGCCTCAATGATAGATTCCAAAGCTTCACTAGCATCTTTTTTGGAGCAATTAATGCGGTTAACGATAACATCAATTAATCCTTCTTTGGTCATAATGATTTTATTGTTAAAATTAATTTTAAGAGTCTCGACCTTTTTAACAGCTTTATTTTAAAAGCTGAATATATTGTAGCACTTTTTTAATTGTCAAGCAAGAAAAACAAGGTTTCTTCTATGTAATTCCTTAACGAGCAATCTCTATAGCCCTTGTTTCTCTTACTACCGTTACTTTAATTTCCCCTGGATATTTTAATTTATCTTCTATTTGTTGGGCGATATCACGAGCTAATTGAATCGCTCCGGCATCGTCTATTTTCTCAGGAAAAACAAAGACCCTTACTTCTCGACCAGCCGAAATCGCATAAGCTCTTTCTACTCCCTCAAAGGAGGTGGCTATCTCTTCTAAATTAGTTAAACGTTTCAGATAAGCTTCTAGGCTTTCTTTTCTAGCTCCTGGCCGGGAAGCAGAAATAGCATCACTAGCATTAATAATAGCCGCTTCAATAGTTTCTACCGGATAATCTCCGTGATGAGCCTGCATAGCCTTAACAATCTCTTCTGGCATTTTATACTTGATTAAAATCTTTCTTCCTAATTCTAGATGAGTTCCTTCTATTTCCTGGTCTACTGCCTTGCCAATATCGTGAAGCAATCCTGCCTTTTTAGCTACTTCTACATTAGCTCCTAATTCTTCTGCTAAGGCTCCCGCTATTAAAGCTACTTCAATCGAGTGGGTAAGAGCGTTTTGGCCATAACTAGTTCTAAAATATAACCGGCCTAAAAGATGAATTAATTCTGGGGGTAAATCTAAAATTCCGGTTTCATAGGCCGCTTCTTCACCTTGCTTTTTGATAACATCCCTTACTTCTGCTTGAGCTTCAGCTACTTTTTCTTCTATTTTGGCTGGCTGAATTCTTCCATCTTTAATTAATTTTTCCAAAGCCAATCTTGCTATTTCTCGGCGCAAAGGATTAAAGGAAGACAAAATAACAGTATTAGGGGTATCATCTAAAACTAATTCTACCCCCGTTAATTTTTCGAAATGGCGAATATTTCTTCCTTCCCGTCCAATAATTTTTCCCTTAATATCATCAGATGGTAAATCAATATTGGTGGTTGTTACCTCTCCTACGCTGGTATGAGAATACCTTTCAATGGCATCAACCATAATTTCTTTAGCTTTATTTTCAATCTCTTCTTTTCGGGTTGTCTCTAATTTTTTAATCGCTTCAATAAGTTCACTTTGATATGTTTTCTCAACCCGCTTAAAAAGTTCTTCCTTTGCTTCGGTAACCGTTAATTTAGCAATTTTCTCCAATGTTTCTAATTCAGTTTGTTGTAATTTCTCTAATTCTGTCTTGACCTCTTGAATTTTGTCATAAATTCTTTTAGTTTCTTTTTCTTTTTCATCTATTTCCACCTGTCTTTTATCAATTAGTTCTTCTCTCTCTAAAAGCCTCTCTTCTAATTTGGTAATTTGATTTTTTCTATTTTTTTCTTCCTCTTTAGCCTCATCTAAAATTTTAACCGCTTTCTCTTTAGCCTCTAAAACAATATTCTTTGCCTCTTCTCTAACTTTTTCTATTCTTTCTTTAAGGGTGGCCTCAATAGAATTAGCTTGTTTCTGAGCTAATTTTTGGCGAACCACATAACCAAAAATTACTCCTCCTGAAAGGGCTCCTATAATAATTAGCACATTAAAAATAACCATATTTTTATTTTGGCTAACTATTTTCTTTCTTAAAGATAAAGTTTAATTAATGAAAAAAGAGGGTTTTCCTTTAAAACCAAGGGTAAAACAAGGATTGAACAAGCAAAATTGAGATAAAAAATTCATTAAATTAAAGCTAAAAAACAAAAGAAAAAGAATAGTTAGCAGAGAGTTAAAGTTAATCAAACAACTAATAAATTCTACCTTTTTAGTATACCAACCTTTTAAATCTTTGTCAAAAATTTAAAAGAAGAGTATAATATTAAAGATATGCAAAAATATTAAAAGCATAAAATATACAGGAGAAATTAAAAATTATTATATCTATGGCCTTATCAAAAAAAGTTTGTTTAATTATTCTGGATGGTTGGGGTATTGGCAAAGAAGATTTTTCTAATGCCATTTTTCAAGCCGGAACTCCTAATATTAATGAAATCAAAAAATATTATCCCATGACGACCCTTCAGGCTTCAGGTATTGCTGTTGGTTTACCATACAATGAAGCAGGTAATAGTGAAGTAGGACACCTTACTTTAGGAACAGGACAAATTTTATACCAATATGTTGTAAGAATTTCTCAAAGTATTAAAAATCAAACATTTTTCCAAAATCCTAGCCTTATTCAAGCTTATCAACACGCTAAAGATAATCATAGTACCCTTCATCTTATTGGGCTTCTTTCTAATAATATTGTCCATAGTTCATACGACCATCTTCTTGCTCTTTTAGATATGGCTAATCAATGGAAAATTGATAAAGTTAATCTTCATCTTTTTACTGATGGCCGAGATTCTTCCCCTACCGAAGGAAAAGAAATGATAAAAAAATTAGAGAATGATTTAAAAATCCGAGGACAAGCCAAAATTGCTACTTTAGGCGGCCGTTTTTATGGAATGGATCGAGATAAAAATTATAACCGGATTCAAAAATATTATGATGCTTTAGTTTTTGGCAAAGGCAAGAATATCACTGATCCTTATTCTTATCTTGAAGACTCTTATCAAAATAATATTACCGACGAATTTATTGTTCCTGCTATAGTAGGTGATCCTAATGAAGCTGTTATTCAGGACCAAGATGCTATTATCTTTTTTAATTTTCGAGAAGAACGAATGAGAGAGCTCGCCGAAACTTTTGCTGACCCTCAGTTGAATGCTTTTCCCGTTAAGACTTTCCAGAACTTAAAAATTGTTACCTTTACTCGTTATCGTGATGATTTTCCCTTTAGCGTAGCCTTTCCTCCTCAACAAATAACAATCAATCTAGCTAGTATTCTTTCTAAGAATAATAAAAGACAATTGCACTTAGCGGAAACAGAAAAATATGCTCATGTTACTTATTTCTTTGATGGGCTACAAGAAAAACCAAATCCTGGAGAATATTGGGTAATGATTCCCTCTATCAAAACTTTACATCTGGAGGATTATCCCCAGTTAAGAGCTCAAGAAATTACTACTCGACTTTTACAAGCTTTTGAAGAAAATATTTATGATTTTATCTTGGTAAATTATGCTAACCCAGATTTAATTGGCCACACTGGTAATTTAGAAGCGGGTATTGCTTGCGCCAAAATTATTGATCAAGAAATCCAAAAAGTTATTACCGATGCTTTAAAATTTAATTATACTGTTTTAATTACCGCTGACCACGGTAATTTAGAAATAATGCTGAATCCTCTAACAGGTGAAATAGAAACAGAACACGATACAAGTTTAGTGCCTTTTTATTTCATAGATAAAAAATATAGGCTCGCTACTCCTAGAACTATTAAAGAAATAAAAGAGATCGAAAATTCCTCGGGAGGAATGTTAGCAGATGTAAGTCCAACTATCTTAGAGCTTTTTGGTCTTCCTGTTCCCCAAGAGATGACTGGCCAAAGTTTATTACCTCTTTTGGGTATTCAGTAAGAAGGCTTTTCTCTATGCCAAACAAGTTTAAATAGGGAAAATATTTTTTCTTCCCTACCGCTCTCAGTCCTTTTAAAATTATAGTATTTTAAACTTGTTTGATGTAAAAGGGGTTGCTTTTTTTTCTTTTTCCTTGTATAATAAACAATCTATGGGGAGCCTCATCAAAAAACTCTTTTTCGGGGTAATTCTCAATACTGTTGCCGTTCTTGTTTCAGAGAAATGCCTGAATTACCTTTTTCAAGACTTCTATTTTAAAGGAACGATCACTCAATTATTTTTATTGGCTTTTATTTTAACCATTCTGAACCTTTTAATTAAACCCATTCTTCACTTTATCTTTTTACCTTTAATTTGGTTAACTCTCGGCATTTTTTCTCTTATTATTAATCTCATCATTCTAAAAACAGCAAGCTATCTTATTCCAGGAGTTTTAGTTATTAATTCTTCGCTTTCCTGGCTGGGGGCCTCTCTTATTGTTAGTTTTTTTAATTCTTTTATTCATAAAGCTTAGTCTTTATTTTAAATTTTTATGACAATATCATTAATTCTTGTTCTTACCCAAATCATTATTAGTGCTTCCTTAGTTGTTCTTATCCTCATTCAGCAAAGAGGTGGAGGGATTGGTGTTATTGGAGGATTACAAACTCAGTTTTATGGTACAAGACGAGGGTTAGAAAAAATAATTTTTTGGCTTACTATAATTTTAGGTGTTATTTTTATTAGTTTAGCTGTTATTTCTTTTATTATTTAGTTTTGAATATTCATTAATGTGTTTTTTAAATTTCGTCATTCATCTTTGGCATAAGTTTTCCCTTAAAGAAAAAGGCATTTTTATTTTTTCTCTTACGATTTTACTTGTTGGTCTTTCTTGGTCCACTATCATTCTTATCAAGAAGATAACTATTCCTGTTCCTAAAGAAGGAGGAACTTTAACTTTCGGTCTTGTTGGTCATTTTTCTTATTTAAATCCTGTTTTAAGCCAATCAAATGATTGCGATCGTGATTTAAATGAGCTTATTTATAATGGGTTATATGAAATCGATGGCCAGGGTGGTTTCAAGCCTAGTTTAGCTGATAAAATAGAAATTAGCCCTGATGGAAAAACTTATACTGTTTTTCTCAAAGAAAAAGTGTTTTGGCATGATGGTGTTCCTTTTACAGCTGATGATGTTATTTTTACCATTGAAACTATTCAAAACCCCGAGATTAAAAGTCCTCTTTATTTAAGCTGGAAAGGAGTAGTAGTAGAAAAAATATCAAATAGTGCAGTTCGTTTTGATTTGCAAAATTCATATGAGCCCTTTCTTCAAAATTTGACTTTAAAAATTATCCCCAAACATGTCTGGGAAAATATTCAGCCCGAAGATATTGTTCATACAGAATATAACATCAAACCCATCGGCACAGGTCCTTATTTGTTTGATAATCTAAACAAAAGTCCTAACGGTAAAATTAATAGTTATTCTTTAGTATCTAATGATAATTATTTCGATGGGAAACCTAAAATCAATCGGATAGTATTTCGCTTATATAATTCTCCTGAAGAAGCCAAAGCGGCTCTTTTAAAGAATGAAGTGAATGCTCTTTCGCCTTTGTCCATTTCTGATTATAATTTTTTTGCGAATAAAAAAGATTATCAAATTGTTCATCTCTTTCTACCTCGTTATTTCGCTGTTTTCTTTAATTTAAATAATAGTCTTTTTAGTTCTCCTGATTTTCGTCAAGCCCTTAGCTTAGCTATTGATAGAAATCAATTAGTAAAAACTGTCCTCCAAAATCAAGCTTTTCCTTTATCTAGTCCTATTTCTCCAGGCTTTTGGTCTTATCAAAATTTTGATAACGAATACGATCAAAACAAAGCCATTGTTCTTATTAATAAATTAAAGGCTGCTAGTGCTAAAAACAAAAAAGTTCCCCAGGATTTTAGTTTTACCCTTTCTTTATCTGATGATCCCGAACTTATTAATGTGGCTAATTTTCTTGCTAGCTCTTTTAAGGCCATAGGAGTCAATATGTCTTTACAAATTCTTCCTTTAAAGGATTTGGAAAAAAATGTTATTCAAAATCGCTCTTATCAAGCCTTACTTTTTGGAGAAATTATTGGTCAAGATCCAGATTTATTCACTTTTTGGCACTCCAGCCAAGCTTCCAGCCAAGGTTTAAATCTTTCTAATTACCAAAATACTAGTCTTGACAAACTTCTTGAAGAAGAAAGACAAATTTTAGACCAAAACCAACGCCTTAAAGATATGCAGCAAATTCAAACTATTCTTCATAACGATAATCCTGCCCTTTTTCTTTATAATCCTTATTATTTAATTCTTCTTCCTAAAAAAGTACAAAATATCAATGTTCAGTACGTTAATTTGCCTTCGGAACAATTTTCTCAAATAGAAAACTGGTTTCTCTACACAAAAAGACAATTAAAGCTGAGATAATTTTTTTCTTAATTTTAATTATTACTCAGGGACGGGTGGTGAAATTGGCAGACACGTACGGTTCAGGTCCGTATGCCGAAAGGCTTGAGGGTTCGAATCCCTCCCCGTCCACTAATTTTAATTTTTATTATTATTTATGCTGGAACACAAAAACAAACAAATATCGAAGGATAAAACTCCTGAAAAGCTCAAAATCATTCCTTTAGGAGGTTTAGAAGAAATTGGGAGAAATATGACTCTTTTTGAATACCAAAACCAGGTGCTGATTGTTGATATGGGATTACAATTTCCGGATGAATCAATGCCAGGTATTGATTTTATCATCCCCAATATTGAATATCTCACTCATCATCCTGAGAAAAAAGTTCTAGGAATATTTATTACCCATGCACACTATGACCATATTGGGGCCATTCCTTATTTGATTGATAAACTCAATTACCCTACTATCTATACTGCCCCTCTTTCTCAAAAAATTATTTTGAAAAGACAAGAAGATTTTGTTCATCTTAAAAAACTTCATATCGAAGTTATAAATAAAAATAACCCTAAAAGTATTGTTTTAGGCCCTTTTACTCTGGAAACTTTTCATCTAAATCATAATATTCCTGATACTTTGGGACTGGTTATTAGAACTCCAGTAGGTAATGTTTTCTATACCACTGATTTTAAAATTGATTTCCACCCTATCGCTGATGAACCGGCTGACCTTACTCGAATTGCTCATTTAGCTTCCTCGGGGGTAAGCCTTCTTATGTCTGATTCTACTGGAGCAGAAAATCCCGGGCATTCTATTTCTGAAAAAACTATTATGGAAAATCTAGAAAAAATTTGGAGCCAGGCCAAGGGAAGAATTATTCTCGCCACTTTTTCTTCTCTCCTTTCTCGCCTTCAACAAGCAATCTGGTTATCAGAAAAATACAATCGTAAAGTAACTATTGAGGGTTTTTCCATGAAAACCAATGTGATGATTGCTGAAAAATTAGGATACCTTCAAATCAAAAAAGGCACTCTTATTAATTGGAAAGAGGCTAGCCAAGCTGACCCTGATAAATTAACTATTCTTTGTACAGGAGCCCAAGGAGAAAGTGAAGCTACTCTTATTAAAGTAGTTAACCGAGAGCATAAATATCTTCGTATTCAAAAAGGAGATACGGTTATTTTCTCTTCCTCTATTGTTCCTGGCAATGAAAGAGCAGTACAAAATTTAAAAGATAACCTCATTAAACAAGGAGCAAAAGTATATCATTATAAAATGCTAGATATTCATGCTTCCGGCCACGGATATCAAGATGACTTAAAAATGATGATTAACTTAGTTAAGCCTAAATTCTTTATGCCTATTCATGGGCATTATTCTATGCTGAGTAATCATGCTGAATTAGCTGAATCAGTAGGTATTTTAAAATCCAATATCGTGATTGCCCAAAATGGCCAAGTAATTGAATTAACGGTTGACACCATTAATGCCACGGAAAAATTTGTTCCTACCAATTATGTCATGGTTGATGGCTTGGGAATTGGCGATATCGGCGAAGTAGTTTTAAGAGATAGACAAACTCTCTCTCAGGATGGTATTTTCTTAGTGATTGCTTTAGTAGATAGCAAAACCGGCCTTCTTTATAACAATCCCGAGATTGTTTCTCGAGGTTTTGTTTATATGAAAGAGTCAAAAGATTTACTCCAGGAAGTTAAAAAGTTAATCGGCGACATAGTTAGCCATGCAACAAAAGAACAAGGTTTTAATGAAACCTATATTAGAAATGCCCTAAGAGACCAGATAGGACTTTTTCTTTTCAAGAAAACTAAACGCCGACCTATGGTCTTACCAGTGGTTATTGAGGTATAATTGATAATAACCCTATAATTAATAAAATTAATTAAGGACAATATCAAAAATTAAAATTCAGAATTCAAATTAATAATGGAGTAATTCTCTACTTTATCTGAAATAATTGTTTAGCGTTTTCGAAGGTAATTTTTTCTATTTCTTCCAAAGAAACATGTTTTAATTCAGCAATCTTTTTAGCTACCTCGACAACATATTGAGACTCATTTCGAGTCCCCCGATAAGGTACAGGAGCCACATAAGGTGCATCGGTTTCAATTAGAATTCTATTAAGGGGTACACTTTTTATAACTTCGTCCATTTTATGACCATAGGTAATTACTCCAGAAAAACCTAGATAATAACCTTGGGCTAAAATTAGTTGGGCTTCTTCAAACGTACCTGTAAAAAAATGAAAAACAGCTTTTCCTTGGTAATTATTTTCTTTCAAAAGTTTTAAAGCCTCTTGATATAAATCTCTCACGTGTAAAATTAAAGGTAAATGATATTTCTGCGCTATTTTAATTTGCTTAATAAATTCATTCTTTTCTAAATTTTGATACTGTTTTTGTTCTTTTAAAGTAAAGTCTTTAAGGTAGCTATAATCTAAGCCACATTCGCCGATGGCTACCACTTTTGTGTTATCTTTTATTAATTTTTCAAATGATTCATCAAAAACTTCTGGTAAAATTATTTCTCCTTTAACTCGTAAATCTTTTTTTTGAAATTCTTGCAAGTCAATTGAACATACATTATTAGGAAACACATGAGAAGGATGAAGGCCTACACTAGCCCAACAATTAGAATATTGAGAGGCTATTTCACTTGCCTTTTTAGAAGTAAGATAATTAGTACCAACATTAATCATAAAAATACCTTCTTTAAGGTATTTTTTTATTATCGTATCACGGTCGGTATCAAAAGCAGCTAAATTAAGATGAGTATGAGAATCAAAAAGCATAGAGCAAAAATTTTATAATTTTCAATTTACAATTTTCAATAAATTTTAAATGATTCAATTTACAATTAAATTAAAATTTAAAATTCCAATTTTGGGAACAATGGCTTAGAAATTTTTAATTTCACCTTTAACTTTGGCCAATCATTCTCATTTGAACTAAAAAGAGATAACTCTTTTAAAATAGTTTCAGAAGTTTGAGGCATTACCGGAGAAATTAATAAAGCCACTTTACCCAAAGACAAAATTAAAGTGCTTAAATCTTTTTCGAATTGCTCCTGGTTATTCTTTATACTTAACCAAGGCTTGGCATCTGTTATATATTTATTTAAAGTATTGATTAAGTCCCAAACCCGAGCTAAGGCTTCATTAAAGCGGAAAGCTTTCATTTGTTCATGATAAACTTTTTCTATGTCTTTGCTTAAATCCTCTAAATTATTGGTTTGAAGAGGGATAGGTTTTTGAAATTGTTCCCCTAGGGCTAGAATTCTACTAAGAAGATTGCCTAAACCTTGAGCTAAGTCACTATTGTATCTTTCCTTTATTCTTTTTTCAGAAAAATTACCATCTTCAAAAGAAGAAAATTCACGGATAAAGAAATAACGTACTACTTCTTTACCATAACGATTAACTAAATCAAAGGGATCAATAATATTACCTAAACTCTTGGACATTTTTTCTCCTTCAAAGGTTAGATAACCATGAACAAAAATTTGCTTGGGAACATTCAAACCAGCAGAAAGAAGAATAGCCGGCCAATAAACAGCATGAAATCTTAGAATTCCTTTGCCAATAATATGTAAAGTGTGCTCATTGTTTTGCCACCAATCCTTAAATTTTTGATCTTCCTCAGCGTAACCTAAAGCAGTAATATAGTTTGATAGGGCATCAAACCAAACCCAAATTTTTTGAGAAGGGTCAGAAGGCACATCAATTCCCCAATGATGAGCCCGTTCGCTAGAGCGAGAAATACAAATATCCTCTAAACCGCTTTCAATAAAACTTAAAACTTCATTTTTGCGGCTCTCGGGAATAATTTGTATTTTATCTGAACTAATTAATTCTTTTAATTGATTTTGATAACGAGAAAGACGGAAAAAATAATTTTCCTCTTTAACTAATTCTGGTTTAGTTTTGTGCTCCGGGCATAAACCATTAACTAGCTCGCTTTCTTTGTAAAATTCTTCGCAGCCAACACAATACAAGCCTTCATAGCTTTTTTTATAAATATCTTTTTCACAAGCTCGCCATAATTTTTGAGCTCCTAAAATATGACGCTTTTCGGTTGTCCGAATAAAATCATTAATGCTCAGCTCTAGAGCGTCTTTTAAGTCTAAAAAACGTTTGGCGTTCTTGTTCACTAAAGTTTCTGTGCTCACTCCTTCTCTGATGGCTGATTGAACGTTTTTTAAGCTATTTTCATCAGTGCCAGTAAGAAAAAACACCTCCCTCCCAAGAGTTCGATAATATCGGCTAAACACATCAGCCTGAATTTTTTCTAAAGCATGGCCAGCATGAGGCATGGCATTAACGTAATCAATAGCTGTAGTAACAAAAAGTTTATCCATATTATTACAATAGTTTTTTCTGAGGAAAATAATTATTAATTTTTCCTCTTCTTAAGTCTCTTAAAAATTCCATTAAGGTAGCAGTTAAAGGAAGAGCCACTAAAATACCCAAGGCTCCTGCTAATTTACCCCCAAAAAGAATGGCAAAAATAATAATCAAAGGATTCATTTGTAAAACTTTAGCTCGAATAGACGGAGCAATAATATTTTCTAACAACTGAATACCAATAAAAATACCTAAACCAAATAAGCTAAAAGTAATACTTTGTTCAAACCCAAAAATTAAAATCAATCCTCCAACTATTGTTGGACCTATATAGGGAATAAAATCTAAAACCCCTGCTAAAAGAGCTAAAAATTCAGCTTCGGGAAAAGCAATAATTTTAAAAATAACAAAAACTAAAAAGCTAACAAAGACACTAAGAATCAATTGGCTGTAAAACCAACCAGCAACTTTCTTTCTTGCTCTTTCCCAGAGATAAATAGGATAATCACCATAACTTTTCGGAGTAATTAAACGAAGGCTATTTTCTAATCCGTAACGTTCAGTGTTAAAAAAGAAAGCTAAAAGAAAAATTATAGAAACAGAGAAAATGCCTCCTATCATCTTTGTAATAAATCCAATTGATTTATTCACAAAATCAAAAAGAGGACTATTTATAGAGTTTAAAGAAGGGATAATATTTTTAGCTTTTAAACCTAAATCACTCCCATTAATTAAAAAGTTTTTAATACTTTCTGAATCAATATTTAAATTGAATTTGACAATAAATTTAATAAAAGCCTCAAATAGATATGGCATAGAGAGATAGCCCAAAAACCCAATAATGAAAAGACAAACTAAATAAAGGGTCAATGTGGCTAACCAACGGTTTTTTATTTTTAAAGTTAAATAGTTAATCGGCTCTTCTAGCAAAGAAGCAATAATAAAAGCTCCTAAAATAAGAAGAAGGATTTCACGAAAAAACCAAATAGCGATAAATAATAAAATAATAACAGCCAAACGCCAAAGACTTTGCCAAGATATGTCTAATGTTTGTTTATGTTCTTCTAACATTTAAAAATTATTATTTAAAATTTTCAGTAAGTGATTTTTGTTTTGGTGAGGACCAATTAAAGTAAGGTTTAAATGTTTTGGAATCAAAAATTTTTGAGCTGTTTTTCTTAAGTCAAGAGCGCTGAGAGATTTAATTTTATTTAAATAAGCTTGAGGGGTTTCTATATTGTTTTTCAATAATTCTTGATAGGCATAATCGTTAGTTACGTCGTGAATATTTTCCATACTCAGGGCAATTTTGCCATAGAGATAATTTTTAGCTTTTTTGATTTCTTGAGGAGAAAACAGATCTATTTTAAATTTGCGCCATTCTTTTAAAATAGCATCTAAGATAATTTCTAAACGAGCATTATCAATACCCGCTTGGACTGCCCAAAACCCATAATCACTATTATAAGACATAACACTTTTAACATAATAAGCAGCTCCCAGTTTTTCTCTCACTGTCTGAAATAGAATACCTGACATCCCTCCGTCGAAAATGGCATCCAAAAGATCTAAGGGATAGCGATAAGAATTTAAAAAACTTACTCCCCTAAAACCTAAGATAAGATGAGTTTGGTCGGTTTTCTTTTCTTGTAATAATATCTGGGGAGAATTCTGTTTTTCTTTTACCAAGGGTTTCTTTTGCCCAGAGCCAGAAAGGATATTCTTAAACAATTTATTGACTTTATCAATTATTTCTTTTTGATTAAAATTACCGCTAATAGCCACTAAAGTGGACAGAGCTCGATACTGACGCTCATGATAATTTAAGAAATCTTGCCTCGTAAATTTATCAATATTCTTTTTAGGCCCTAAAGTAGACCAACCAGCTGGTTGATCACCATACAAAAGTTTTTGCCATAATTCCCAAACATGTTGTTGAGGTAAATCAGCATACATATTAATTTCTTCTTTAATAACTCCCCTTTCTTTTTCTAACTCTTTTTCTGGAAATTGAGAATTAAGGTAAATATCAGAAGTTAAATCAAGAGCTAAATCTCGATAGCGCGAGGCTACTTTCACCCAATAACCAGTCACTTCGTTACTAGTAAAAGCATTATAAGAACCCCCTACGTTATCCAAATCCTGGGTAATTTCTAAATTAGAGGGCCTTTTTTTAGTTCCTTTAAAACACATATGCTCTAAAAAATGAGATAAGCCATTAATCTCTTTGGTCTCAAAATCGGAACCTGTATTAACCAAAACCATGCTCTGGAAAGAAAGAGAGTCTTTAGAAGGAATCATTAATAAACGTAATCCGTTATTGAAAGTTTTGAGATAATATTTATACATAAAAATTCTAACTCTTGCTTAATTTTTCTAAGACAAAGACTTCTATTTCTTCAATTTTTATTCTTTCCTGCTGCATAGTATCTCGGTCTCTCAAAGTAACAGTTTTATCTTCTAAACTTTGGTGATCAATTGTTATTCCCCAAGGCGTTCCAATTTCATCTTGACGACGATAGCGACGTCCAATAGAGCCAACCTCGTCATAATCAATGAGAAAATCAAATTTTTTCTGCAAATTTTGATAAATATCTTGGGCCATTTTAACTAATTCGGGATTATTTTTTAAAAGGGGAAAAATGGCCAATTTTATCGGTGATAATCGAGGGTGTAATTTTAAAACAATTCTTGTCTCCCCATTTTTATCCTGTTCTTCGTGATAAGCGTCAAGAAGAAAAGCCAATAGAGAGCGTTCTACCCCTGCTGATGGTTCAATAATATAAGGTAAATACGTTTCTTTGGTACTTTCGTCAAAATATTTTAAGTCCTGGCCAGAATATTCAAGATGGTTCCTTAAATCAAAATCAGTTCGATTAGCTATTCCTTCTAATTCTCCCCAACCTTCACCATTTAAAAAAGGAAATTGATACTCAACGTCAGCACAATTTTTAGCATAATGGGCTAATTCTTCTTTGCTGTGTTCTCTTAATCTTAAGTGGTTCATATCAAGACCTAAACTTTGATACCATTTCATCCTTTCCTCTTGCCAATACTGATACCATTTCTTATCTTCAGAAGGTTTGACAAAATATTCTAATTCCATTTGCTCAAATTCTCTAGTCCGGAAGATAAAATTTCCAGGGGTAATTTCATTACGAAAAGATTTGCCAATTTGAGCAATACCAAAAGGAATTTTTTGACGACTAGTATTAAGAATCTGTTTAAAATTAATAAAAATTCCCTGAGCAGTTTCTGGTCTCAAATAAGCTAGATGACTAGAATCTTCTACTGGGCCTAAAAAAGTTTTAAACATTAAATTAAACTTTTTTTCTTCTGTTAATTCTCCTCCGCATAGAGGACAATGAGGATAGCCGTCCTTCATAGACACTTCTCCATATTTACCATTAAAAAGATCATCTGCTCGAAAACGAGTATGGCAAGATTTACATTCTACCAAGGGGTCGGTAAAGCCAGTAACATGACCTGAAGCTTCCCAAACTTTAGGGTTAATGATAATAGCTGAATCTAAACCAACCACATTACTTCGTTCTAAAACAATATTTTTCCACCAATCTTTCTTGATATTATTTTTTAGTTCCACTCCTAGAGGACCGAAATCCCAGGTATTGGCTATTCCTCCATAAATTTCTGAATCAGGAAAAATAAATCCTCGACGCTTACATAAAGAAACAATTTTGTCCATTAAATCACTCATAATAAAAAATTAAAAATTTATTTTCTATGGTCTTACTAATCCTCCGTTATAGGGCATAGCTGGATCAGTTATTTTTAAAGAGTTAACCCCTGGATAGGTTAAATTAATATTGCTTAAAGTGAAAGCATCAGTAGCTTGAAAAGTAGTTTCATTAGTTAAATCTATCCCCTGATTCACTTGAGAAGATAAAGGTGTCACTCTAATTTGAAAAATAGCTTCATATGGTTTTAAAACTGAACCTACCCCTACAGGGATACTAGGTAAAGACCAGGTAATTTGACGAGTTCTAGGGTCATAAGAAGGAGGATAATCTCCATAATTACCTGCTATTTGATTAGTCCAATCGACCCAAAGAGGTAAAGTAGTTTGGATTGTTATGTTATTGAGAGTATTGTAGGTATTAATAATCTTCCAATGAATAGTGAAATCAGTTGGCTCACCCGCTTTGAGAGGTAATTTGCCAGTATTAGCTATTTGACTGGGAACGTCCCAGAAATAACTACCAATAGAAAGGGAACAATCACTATTTAATTTAACGGTATCGATGGCTTGAGCTCTAGGTAAACCTTGGTAACCTAATTCTTCGGGAACACTAGCACTTTCAATAGTAGTTTTTACTTCCAGCACTATATTTTTTTGTGCCAAACTTTGCATTGACCAACTTTTTTTTAAATTAACTGAAAAATTTAAGGTTCCATTCTGACTCGGATTTAAAACATACAGATCTTTTACTCGAGCTCCAGTCCAGGTGATAGTTTGCAATCTACTAGAAAAAATTCCGCTAGGAGCTTTAAGAGTAGAAAAATCAAAAACATCTCCATTTAGTTGAACCTTTACTGTTAAATCACGTAAACTAGATGAATAATTATTGAGATAATTAATGGTAAAATCTAATTCATCTCCTAAATTGGCATTATAATTGGTATCTCCATTGACAAAAACAGATAATTGCAAAGGATTATTGATCAGATTAATCAGACCTTCTGTTTGAGCTAGAGGCAAGAAATTACCATTTTGATTGGTACCCAAAGTGAAGACAATTTTTTTACTTTCCCCATCTTGGCCAGAAAGTGAGCCATTGACAGTGATTTTCCCTTGTCCTGAGGCGCTAACTGAACCAATGGTCCATTTATTATTACTTCCCCTCTCTTTGGTAACATCAGGATTAGAGCTCTCAAAAGAAAAGCCTGTCGGCCAATCTGTTCTTAATTCTAAATTATCAAATGACTCGTTAGATAAATTGGCCCAGTTAATTTCTAAAGGAAAAGTTTGGTCAATAAAAACTTTATTAGGCACCTTAACTTCTAAATTAAAGCTGGAACCATTCAAAAGAACTGTTTTTACGACATCTTTAGTAAAACTAGAAGAAAGACCTTTAGGGCGATAAGTTAAAACAGCCTCAATATTTCTAGCCGACTGAGAGCCTCCTAAAAGCATTAAACTTAATGTTTGAGTATTTGAGTTGTTAGCTAAAATTTCTCCAATATTAAAATCAATGGTTTTTTTAGCTGGATTATCGCTCAAAGCTACTCCTTCTCCCAGGCGAATCTCTAAAGAGCAATCTTCTAAAGCCACTCTTGAATTATTACTATATTGAAACTGAAATTGTCCTATTTCCCCTGCCTTAAGAGTATCTGGGCCAATAATAGAAAGATTAACTCCGCCATTGTTTAAAAGATTAATAACTAAATAAACCAAAAGGGTTACTCCAAGAATAACTAAGACAATCAGACCTAAGTTCTGGAATAATTTTTGATTCTTCATATTATTATTTTAAATTTATTTATTTAATATATCAAATTTTATCATTAAAGTAAATTGTTCTAAGAAGCTGGAAAGAAATTTTTTTTCTTCTAAAATTTGATTGATAAGAGAGAGAGAAGTAAATTTTCCCAAAGAAAGATTAAATAACGCTTTAAGGTATTTTTTTTGTTCTAAAGAAATAGGTAAATCGCCTTTAGTAAAGTGACGAGAACAAACTAATCCTCTTTTTGAAAAACTAAAATAATGGGTATCTCGATACCCACATTCAACACACCCATCTAAAAAAGGTTGATAACCTAATAATTTTAAAAATTGAGCTTCAAAATATAATTCGCTAAAAAGAGAAACACTTTTTGATTGATTTAAATTATTTTCTAAAAAATATAAAATATCAGATAAAAATTGAAATAATTCAGTGTCTTTTTGATTACCAATGATTAATTCATCAACTAAGTTCAAAATTTTAAAGGATGTTTTGAGAGCTTGAGGATCGTGTTTAATCTTCAAATAAGGATTTTTTTCTAGAGCAGTAATTAATTTAGGACGATAACCGAGAGCAAAGTTGATATCCACCAAAGATGGTAATTCTAAATGACCAGATAATTTAGCTAAAATATCCCTTGTTCCCTTAGCTAATAAATCTAAATGTCCATAATCTTTGGTAAAAAAATGATAGACATTATCTTTTTCGCCAGTAATTTCCTTTTTTAAAATAAAGGCTTCTGTTGAATAATATTCCATAATAGTATCTTGTATCTAGTATACAGGATAAAGTGTTTTGATTTCAATAAAAAATAAGGTATAATCTAAAAAAGAAGCCCCCGTAGTTCAACGGATAGAATACAGGTTTGCGGAACCCGCGATGGAAGTTCGATTCTTCCCGGGGGCACCATTTCTTATCACCATGAATGTTGTTTTTCAACTTTCTGATCCTGTCTCTAAAGTGCGCGGTGTAGGACCGCGTTATTTAAAATATCTAAATAAATTGGGTATTAAAACAGTTAAAGATTTACTGTGGCATTTTCCTTTTCGCTATGAAGATTTTTCTCAAATAAAAAAAATCAAAGACCTTCAACCCAACGAAACTTGTTCTCTTATCGCTACTATTAAAAAAGTTAATCTTTATCGTAGTCCTAGAAAAAGGATAACCATTATTAATGCTCAAGCCTATGATGATACTGGCTCTATTAATATCATTTGGTTTAATCAACTTTATCTTTTAAAAAACATTCCGCCTGGCACAACCTTATCTTTGTCAGGTAAAACTAAGGCTCAAGGAAAAAAATTAATTCTTTCTAGCCCTTCTTATGAAATTCTTTCTCGCCAAAAATTAGAAGACAATGCTTTCGAAGATTTAAAACATACCGGTCGTCTTGTCCCTATTTATCCAGAGACAGAAGGATTAAGCTCTAAAGCTCTCCGTTCCTTTATCAAACCTCTTTTGGATTATTCTTTTAACTTTAAAGAATATCTACCAGATACCCTTTTACAAAAATACCGGCTTCTTCCTTTAGCTATAGCTTTAAAACAAATCCATTTTCCTGATTCTTTTGAAATAGCTCAAAAAGCCAAAGAAAGATTTATTTTTGAATCACTTCTCTTTTCTCAGCTTTATCTTTTAAAAATCAGAAGGAAAATTGGGCTTTTGCCTTATCCTAAAATAAATCTCGATATTGAGTTTCTTCAACAATTTGTCAAAAATCTACCTTTCCAGTTAACCGAAGCTCAAAGAAAAAGTCTCTGGAAAATAAGTCAAAACTTGAATACTCGACTGATGAACCGCCTTTTAGAGGGAGAAGTGGGCTCGGGTAAAACTATTATTGCTTTAGCAGCCTCCCTTTTAACTTTGAGGAGTCAATATCAAGTTGCCTTTTTGGCCCCTACTGAACTTTTAGCCCGTCAGCATTTTGAAAAATTCAAGGCTTTCACTGATAATTATAAAATAAGAATAGCTCTTTTAACTTCCAACCAGGCCAAAATTTATGATGCAGGATTAGAAGGACCTCTCTCTAAAAAAACCCTTAATAAGATTATCAGTTCTTCTCTGCCAATTATTGTTATTGGGACGCATGCTCTTATCCAAAAAAATGTTCATTTTTACAAATTAGGTTTAGTAATTGTTGATGAGCAACATCGTTTTGGGGTAGAACAAAGAAAAAAGCTTTTATCCCCTAGCATCGCGACCAAAGAAATTCCTCATCTTTTGTCTTTAACCGCAACCCCTATTCCCAGAACATTAGCTTTGGTGTTTTATGGAGATATGGACCTTTCTATTCTAGATGAATTACCCCAGGAACGAAAACAAGTGATTACCAAAATTGTTCCTCCCAAAGATAAGGAAAAGGTTTATCAATTCGTAAGAGGGGAGGCTCAAAAAGGAAGACAAACTTTTGTTATTTGCCCTAGAATAGAAGAAACAGAAACTTCTCCCTTGGATTTTTCGGCCAAAAATCTTTTATCCTTGGCCGACAAAATAAATTATGAAGTCAAAGCTGTAAAAAAAGAATATGATAAATTAAGTAAAGAAGTTTTTCCTGACTTAAAAGTTGCGATGCTTCATGGCAAAATGAAACCCCAAGAAAAAGAAAAAATTATGCAAGACTTTCAAAATAATAAAATTAATATTTTGGTATCTACTTCTGTGGTAGAAGTAGGTATTGATATTCCCAATGCTACAGTGATGATTATCGAAGGCTCGGAACATTTTGGCCTAGCTCAGTTACATCAATTTAGAGGAAGAGTAGGACGTTTTAAATACCAATCCTATTGCTTTCTTTTCACAGAATCATCCTCTAAGACAAGTCATAGCCGTTTAGAGGCCTTAGTAAGATATCACGATGGTTTTAAATTAGCAGAAATGGATTTATCTCTCAGAGGACCAGGAGAATTTTTAGGGACCAAACAATCAGGCATTCCTGATTTATTAATGAGCTCTTTAATTGACAAAGCAATGATTGAAAAAGTTCATTTTGTCGCCCAAAGTCTTCTTCAAGAAGATTACTATTTAAAAAAGTGGCCTTTATTATTAGCCACTTTTAAAGAATTTATTAAAGAAAACAGAAAAGGGTAATTTACTCTAATTTAATCTCAACTTGTTTTATTATTCCTGATTGTTCTGATAAATCCTTATGCCAATAGGTTAATTTTATTATTTCTCCTCTCCGATGTTCTCTTAAAATAGCATTTAAAAAATGAATTTTATCTATTTTTGTATTATTAATTTCTAGAATAATATCTCCTTCTTTTAAACCATATTTTTCTGCTATTCCTCCATTAATAATTCCTTTTTGTCCTGGTAAAGTTTCGTAAATAATGAAAGCTCCATAATTAAACGGTAATTGATGCTCTTTTTGTAAATCTTCATCAATAGGCAAATATCTTATTCCTAAACTGGGTCGATAAATTTGTCCATATTTTTTAACATCTTGTAAAATAACTTTAGCTTGATTAATGGGAATAGTAAAACCTATATTTTCCACTCCTAGGACAACAGCAGTATTAACTCCAATAACCTCGCCAGAAAGATCAATCAATGGTCCCCCAGAATTACCTGGATTGATGGCAGCATCAGTTTGAATTAATCCAAAAAATTCTCTGTTTTGTTCCTCTCCGTCGGTTTGAATATGACGAGATAGCCCCGAAATAATGCCCCGAGAAACTGTATTTTCAAATTCAGACAAAGCATTGCCTATGGCAATGACCGTTTGCCCTAATTTAACTTTAGAAGAATCACCTAATTTTAAAAAGGGAAACTTTTCTTTATGCTCACTCTGAATTTTTAAAATAGCCAGGTCAGTCATTTCGTCTCTGGCTAAAATTTGGCAGGGATAATGATGGTGTTGCCAAACAACTTCATAGGTCGCTTCTTCGTCTTCAACTACATGACGATTAGTTAAAAGATAACCATCAGGAGAGACAAAAAAACCAGAGCAACTTCCCAGGCGGACTAAACCATTTTTATCTCGGGGTAATTGCTCAAAAATGGTTTTATCTACTTTTTGCCTTACTTGCTCCGGAGATTTAAACATCAAAATAGCCACCACCGTTGGAATAGCTTTCTCTACGGCTTTAATGGTCTGCTGATATTCGTTTGAAATGAAAAACATAAATGTAAATTGGTGCCCGGGAGAGGACTCGAACCTCCAAGGGATTGCTCCCATTGCCACCTCAAAGCAACGCGTGTACCAATTTCGCCACCCGGGCCTCATAAAAACTATTTTTCTTCTGGTGCTTCTTCTTTTGTTTCTTCTTTATCTTCCGAACCTAATAAAGCAGTTAAATCTTTCTTTTTGGCAGCTGTTTTTAGTTTCTTCCTCACTTGCTTAGAAGATTTATTACGAAGATAATATAATTTAGATCTTCTTACTCGAGAAGATTTTATTAATTCCACTCTTTGAATTAAGGGAGAAAAAATAGGTAAGATCCACTCTACCGCCACTCCATCAATAATTTTTCTTAAAGTAATAGTAGCTCCTGGTTCATTTCCATGTTTTCTACTCAAAACCAAACCTTCTATTTGTTGGCTTTTAGCTTTATCTCCTTCTTTGGTTTTTTGGAAAACCTTTACATACATTCCAGGTTTAATATCTTGAATATTAATATTATCCATAATAAAAATAATTAGATTAGTATTAATTAATTTAACATAAAAATTAATTTTTAGCAATTATTTTAAGAACCTGTTCGAAGTCATAGGGCAGAGGAGCTTCAATTGAGAATTTTTGATTATTAGGAGCTATGAAAGTAAGTCTTTGTGCATGAAGCATTTGTCTAGGAATAAAAGATTCACCTTTTTGGGGTTTACCATATAGTTTATCGCCTGCTACCGGAAAACCAATGCTGGCTAAATGAATTCTGATTTGGTGTGTTCGGCCGGTTTGGGGACTAACAGCAAGCAGGGTAAATTTTTTATATCTTTTTTCTACTTGATAGGCAGTAAAGGCAGTCTTTGTTTTGGGTGTATTTTGCTCCTGAGAGAGAACGATTTTTCTTTTTCCTGAGCTAGTAGAGCGCATCAAACTAAAATTAATCTGTCCTTGATTTTTCTGTATTATTCCTTTTACTAAAACTAAATATTGCTTTTGAATTTTTTTAGTTAAAAATAAATTTTTAAAATATAAAAAAGTTTTTTGATTTTTAGTAAGAACTAGGACTCCGGAAGTATCTTTATCTAAACGATGAACAATTCCTGGTCTTAAGGGATCTTCTCCGACTTTTTTTGCTTGGGGATACTTCAAAATAAACCATGAAGCAATAGAAGGTTCATTAATTTTATTGAAAGAAGGATGAGTCACTACTCCAGCTGGTTTATTAATCACCAAAAAATCTCCATCTTCATAGAGAATTTCTGGTTCGGGTATTAATTTCAGGGGGATTAGAGATAAAGAGTCGTTATTGCTTATTAAGATTGCTGTAATATAATCATTGGTTTTTAAAAGATAACTTGGTTTTTTCTTTAAACCGTTCACTAAAATATTGCTATTTTTAATGGCCTTAATTATGAATTCTCTTGAATAATTCTTAATCCGAGAAACTAAATATTTATCTAATCTTAAAGAAGATTCTTTAGAAGAAACCGTAAAATTAATATTACCCATAAAATTAGTGCGCACGACAGGACTTGAACCTGTGACCTTCCGCACGTCAAGCGGACGCTCTGCCAACTGAGCTACGCGCGCTTTTTGGTGGGCGCGGAAGGAATCGAACCTTCTACCTACTGTTTATAAGACAGTCGTTCCGCCAATGAACTACGCGCCCATCTTTTTTATTCTTTTATTAGCTCCTCAACCTCTTTTCTTTCTAAAGTTTCTTTTTCTATCAAAGCCTCAGCTAATTTGTCTAGTTGTTTTCTATGTTTTTCTAATAAAGTCTTAGCTTGCTTATAGCAAGTCTTAATAATATTATTAATCTCTTGATCAATTAAAGTAGCAGTTTCTTCAGAATAATCTTTTTCTGTAGAAATTTCCTTGCCTAAAAAAACCATTTCCTCTGTTTTCCCAAAACTTCTAGGTCCTAATTTTTCACTCATCCCATATTTAGTAACTAAGGCCCGACTTAAATCAGTAGCTGCTTCTAAATCATTGCTTGCCCCAGTAGATACATCATGAAAAACTAACTGTTCTGCTATATAACCAGCTAAAAGAGAAGCGATATCAGCGAGAAATTCGGAGTGGGTTTTCAGGTATCTTTCTTCTGTAGGCATTTTCATAGTATAACCAGCTGCTTGACCTCGAGAAATAATAGATACTTTTTTAAGTTCACTTGCTCCAGGTAAAAAAAGAGAAACTAAAGCATGGCCCGCCTCGTGATAGGCAGTAATTTTCTTTTCTTTATCACTAAAAACTCGGCTTTTTCTTTCTGGCCCAAGCATTACTTTTTCAATAGAAACAATTAAATCTTTTTGAGTAATAAATTTTTCATTATCACGAGCAGCTAAAATAGCTGCTTCATTTACTAAATTCGCCAAGTCTGCTCCCGAAAACCCAGGAGTTCTTTCAGCAATATCTCTTAAATTAATATCAGGAGATAATTTTTTATCGTGAGTATGAATTTTTAAAATATCTTCTCTTCCATTAATATCTGGCAAATCTAATATCACTCGCCGGTCAAATCTTCCTGGACGTAGTAAGGCAGAATCTAAAATATCTGGCCGATTGGTGGCCGCCATCACAATCACCCTAGTTTCACGATCAAAACCATCCATCTCCACTAAAATTTGATTCAAAGTTTGTTCTCTTTCATCCTGGCCTCCTCCAATACCCGCTCCTCTTTCTCGGCCAATAGCATCTATTTCATCAATAAAAAGAATGGCTGGAGCAGCTTTTTTTACTGTATTAAAAGCATCTCTTACTCGTCCAGCGCCTACCCCCACAAACATCTCCACAAACTCCGAGCCAGAAATATGGAAAAAGGGAACATTAGCTTCACCTGCTACCGCTCGGGCTAAAAGAGTTTTACCAGAGCCAGGAGCACCCATTAAAAGAACTCCTCTTGGAATGGTTGCTCCTAAATCTTGAAATTTTTTAGGATTTTTCAAAAACTCTACGATTTCTTGCAATTCTTCTTTTGCTTCTTTCAATCCGGCAACATCTTTAAAGGTAATTTTATCTTTATCAGAAGAAAATAATTTAATATTGGAACGAGAAAAAGAAAAAATTTGCATAGCGTTTTGGCTAGTTCGGCGAAAAGAATAATAAAATAAAATTATTAAAAGGGCTAAGGGCAAAATGATAGGTAATAAAACCCCCATCCAGTACGACCAACCGCTTTGTTCTTGAACTTCAATATTTAAAGCGTTGATATCTTCTTGAGATACACCAAAATCTTTCAAAATTTCACCAAAAGACGCACTACTCTCTTTATTAGCAATAAATATTTGCTGATTAGAACCAATTAATTCTAAAGTATCAGGTTGAACAACGACCTTATTTACTTTTTTATCTTGAATCATTTGAATAGCTTGAGATAAGCTAATCTGTTGTTTAGTAGCGAATTCTTTTCCTATTCCGGAAAAAATAAAAGCCAAGGCAAGAAAAGTAAGGAAAACAAAGAATAATTGTTGCCAAATTTTATTTTTCATAGTGCTGTCATTTTATAACAAAAAAAAGAAAAATGCAATCAATCAAGGTAATCCTCTAAGGCATATTAAAAGAGAGGAGTGTAAACGATTCCTCCCTCATAAGCAAAAAAGTAAAGGTAAATCTTTTTAGGGGTAAATTAATTCCGTCGCTCCTTGAAGATGACTAATGGCGCTATTTACTGATTCCAAAGAAGAGCTAATAATTAAATAGTTATTGAAAAATCCATAAGTAATTGCTGCTTCTTTGCCGCTATAGGCAAAATAGCGAACCGTGGCTCCGGGAGTAGTAGCCTCTTTAAATGACCTAGCAGCCGTCTTAGGAACTTTAATCAACCAAAAATTACTTAAATTAGATAAAATCTTTCCTTTTTCCCAATTAGCAAAAGCAGCTTGAACATCAGTAACATTTTCTTGTCCAATATCAATAACCAAACCCAGAGAAGGATTAACTTCTCCATAATAAGTATAAAGTAAATATTTGCGTCCTAAAAGGTAAGGCTTGAGATTGTCAGGCAAAGTAGGAATTAAAGAATTTATTATTTCATCTCCGGAAAGAAGATAGTCATGATATTTAAGCATTAAAATAGAAAATGTTTGAGCTGGTTGCATACTACTCGTAGCCGTATTCTTAATAACTGATAAAACTAAAGAGCCACTTAAAGTAATGTTAACCGGAGTTTTCTGATAAGGACCACTTACTTGCGGATAAGGACTGGGGGGTAAAGTTGTATTAGTGGTAATTGGGGCAACAACTGCTGAGAGGGTTGTTGTGGTAGTTGAAACAGGATTTTTTTTCGCTCCAAACAATTTTGGCCATAAGAAAAGATACCCAAAAACAGCGCCTAAAATTATAATACCAACAATAATCAAAAGAGGAATAATCTTATTATTTTTTTTAGAGCTAGGAGGTTGAGTGAAGTTAGTAAAATCAGACATCACATTGGGGTTAACAATTGGTTCATTAAAACTAGGGTTAGAAGGAATAGGATTAACCGGGGAAGCAGGTTGTTCCAGAGGCGAAGAGGGAGAAAAAACTGGTTGATTAGAAGGTGGCCAATTAGAAGCCGCCCCGCCAGCATCTTTCATTTTTTCTAAATCAGAATCAGATGTTCTAATAAAAACATTTGGAGAAGGAGGTGCAAACTTTTGTTCTTCTTGGTGAGATAAACTTGGTTCTGGTGCTATAGGGTTAGGATTAAGGGGATTGCCAAAGGTTGGAGTATTATAAGTACCTGCTCCTGGTATAGAATTTTGTTGTGCGCTAGGATCAAAATAAGAACCTGCTCCTGGGACAGAACCTTTTTTCTCGTTTGGCTCGAAATAATTTTCTGGCATATTTTAAAATATTAATTTTTAATTTTTTAAGCTTTGAGAGTGGAGAGATATATATCTCTGAGCTCATTTCATTATACCAAAAAAACTTCTGTCAAGAAAGTCCTTTCTGTTTTTATTTTTAAGAACGAGGAGAGCCAACGTCTTTTAAGGTGAGAGAAATTTTACCAGTGGGATCAATTTTTTTCACTTTGACTTTGATCTCTTGTCCTAAATGTACAATATCTTCTACTTTATTTACTCGATAAGGTGCTAATTCTGAAATATGAAGCAAGCCATCTTTATGATGTCCTAAATCAACAAAAGCTCCAAAATCTTTTATTTGGACTACTTTACCGGTAATAATGTCTCCTTCTTCAATATCTCGTACAATATCTTGAATTTCTTGAAGGGCTAAATTAGCTTTTGCTTCGTCTTCTGCTGTAACAAAAACAGTCCCGTCCTCTTCTATATCTATATTGGCCCCGGTAGCTTGAGTAATAGCTTGAATAACTTTACCCCCTGGACCAATTAATTCCCCAATTTTTGAAGGATTTATTTGCAAAGTGTAAATTCTTGGAGCTAAAGGTGATAATTCTTTTCTGGGAGCACTAATAACAGAATTCATTTTTTCTAAAATAAATAGCCTGGCGGTTTTTGCTTTCCCTAAAGCTTCTGATAAGAGCTGAGGGTTAACGCCTTCAATTTTTAAATCCATTTGTAAAGCAGTAATTCCATTTTTTGTACCAGCTACTTTAAAGTCCATATCACCATAATGATCTTCTGGTCCTTGAATATCGGTTAAAATTTTATACTGGCCTTGCTGATCACTCATTAACCCCATAGCAATACCTGCTACCTGTTCTTTCATGGGAACACCAGCAGCCATTAAAGCCATAGAAGAAGCGCAAGTAGCCGCCATTGAAGTAGAACCATTAGAAGAAGTAATTTCCGAGACTACTCGAATGGTATAAGGAAATTCATCTTTATTGGGGACCATCGCTAGGAGAGCTCTCTCTCCTAATGCCCCATGACCAATTTCTCTCCTTCCTGGCCCTCTTAAGGGGGCTACTTCACCAGAAGAATAGCCAGGGAAATTATAATGATGCATAAATCTTTTTTCTCCTGTAAATTCCATTCCCTCTAATGTCAAAACATCTGCCGGAGAGCCTAAAGTAACAATGGAAAGAGCATGAGTGATTCCTCTCATGAAAATAGCAGAACCATGAGTACGAGGTAATATATCAATAGCCGCATCCAAGGGTCTAATCTCATCTAATTTTCTTCCATCAGGCCTTATCTCTTTCTCTAAAACATTCTGATGAACTAATTTATCAATTTCTTCATTAAAAAGATACTCCACATCTTTTAATTGTTCAGAGGAATATTCCTTTTCTTCTAAATATTTAATTAAACTTTCTTTTAAATCATTGAGCTCTCTCTCTTTTTCTCTTTTATCCTGAGAGTAAACTATTGGTTCTAATTTATCTAATAAATAATTATGAATTTCTGATATAAAATTTGGTTCAATAGCTTTTGAAGAAATTGTCACTTTAGGTTTGCCTATCTCTGCAATAATTTTTTTCTGTTGTTCATTTAAAGAGGCAATGGCTTTCTGGGCAATTACAAAAGCTTGACTAACAATATCTTCGCTTACTTCTTGAGCACCTGCCTCGATCATATTAATTTCGTCCTTAGGGCCAGAAACTACCATATCTAATTTTAAATCTTTTCTTTCTTCATAGGTAGGATTAATTAAAAATCCAGAATTTTCTGACCAACCAATACGCACGGCTGAAACTGGACCAGAAAAAGGAATATCAGAAACGCCCAAGGCAACAGAGGCAGAAATAATGGCTAAAATATCTGGGTCATTTTTATCATCAATAGACAAACAAGTAGAAACCACTTGAACGTCTCTTCTTGTTAAAGGCGAAAATAGAGGCCTAATAGTTCGATCGATTAATCTTGCCAGTAAAATTGCGATTTCACTTGGTCTTGATTCTCGACGTAAAAATCGACTGCCGTAAATTTTGCCAGCTGCATAATATTTTTCTTCATAATCTACTAAAAGAGGAAAGAAATCTAAATCGTTTCTTTCTCTATTGCCCATCACTGTATTAGTAAAAATTACTGTTTCTCCCATTTTAGCCATTACTGAGCCATTGGCTAATTCTGCTAAATTAGAAAAATCTAATTCAATAGTTTTGTTATCTACTGATAACTGGTATGTCTTTTTTTCCATATTTTCTTTTATCGTTAAATTTTAAATTTTATAATCTTAGGGATCCTGCTGGTTACTCCTTTTTCTGATGTTTTAAATAAGAAAAAATCAGGTTTGGAATCTAAGTCAATAAATTCGCTGGCTATTTCTTTTAAAGTGCCAGAGGTTGTTCTTCCGAAACCCATTATCTCCACTTGGTTGCCCAAAGCTTTTAAATACTCTACTAAAGGAATAAAATCGCCATCTCCGCTAATAATAACAATAGCATCAGCCTTAGAGCTTAAACGCATGGCATCAACTGCCAAACCTACATCCCAATCTCCTTTTTTAGTTCCGTCAGGATAAACTTGTAAATCTTTTACTCTTGTTTCAATCCCCGCTTTTTCTAAAGCATCAAAAAAAGAAGCCTCCCCGGGCTCATCAGATTTTGCTACATAACCAATAGCTCTAATAAGGTTCCTTCCACTAATAGCTTCTAATAAAAGGTTTTTAAAATTTACTCGAGCTCCATACAAATTTTTAGCTGAATGATATAAGTTTTGAACATCAATCAAAACAATAATTCTTTGATTTTTATTTCTAATAACCATATTACAAACCTAATTTTTTCTCTATTTTATGATAGCGAGTAAGAGATTCTTCTTTTAAATAAGCTAGCAATCTTCTTCTTTTAGACACCATACCCAAAAGCCCTCGACGAGAATGAAAATCTTTAGGATTCTTTTTTAAATGTTTTACTAATTCTTCAATTTCTTTGGTTAAAAGAGCAATCTGAACTTCAGGTGAGCCAGTATCAGCTTTATGAGTAGAAAAAGTTTTGATAATTTTTTCTTTGACTGTTGATTTAAGCATATAATTTTCTTATAGGTTAAGTTTATCACAAATTAATAGTTTGTGCAAATGAATAAATTTCGTTCGTTGCGGAGGGTGTGGGATTCGAACCCACGGACCGCTTTTTAGACGGTCACGGTTTAGCAAACCGCTGCTTTGGACCACTCAGCCAACCCTCCTAAGATTAAAACAGTTTAACTAAAAAAGAATAAAATTGCAACTAAGCAAAATAATTTTTGCTCTTATTACCCCTTTTCCTTCAATCATTTAGCTTTGATTGATTTAATAAGGCTCTTATTAAGAAAAAAGGGGCTATTTCTTAAAAATCTTCAAAAAAACCTTCTGGGGGTTGACAAAATATATGGATATGCTAAAATACAAGATACAACTCCCAAATTGGGAGTTTTTTGATACCACAAATTTAAAATATAACTATTTATGAGTGATCCTTATATAGGTAATCATCCTTGGCTGAAGAGGGCTTTAAAAGCCAGTTTGGTTAGTTTTATTCTTATTTTCGCTCTTTTTAGCCGCTTTTCTGGTATTCTAGTTGAAGGTTCTTTTTCTACTATAATCACTAAGGCTGACTTTCCTTCGGCTAATAATACTTCACCTTATCTTTCTAGCGATTCGTTTCTCTTAGGAGCTACTCCCCCTAACCCTGAAACGATAACCAAGACAATAATTGCCACTGCTTATTCTTCTACTCCTGACCAAACTGATGATACCCCCTTTATCACTGCCTCTGGTAAAGTAGTAAAAGATGGCATTATTGCTTCAAATTCTCTCCCCTTTGGCACAAAAATAAAATTGCCCAAGCTTTTTGGTGATAAAATTTTCACCGTAGAGGATCGCATGCACTACAGATTTTCCTCTGATCATATTGATATCTGGATGCCCACGAGAGAATCAGCTCAAGAATTTGGCGTAAAAGAAACCCTGATGGAAATATTAGAATAAAAAATATTCACATCACAAATACAAAACCTCTGCTTTTTAGCAGAGGTTTTTATTAGTGCCCAGGGTGGGACTCGAACCCACACGGGGTTTCCCCCATCAGATTTTAAGTCTGATTTGGCTACCAGTTACAACACCTGGGCAGAGAAACTTACAGATATTTTACTAAATTTTTTTCTTTTTTCAAGAGGCCCGGGTGGGATTTGCACCCACGAATAACGGTTTTGCAGACCGCAGCGTTAGCTACTTCGCCACCGAGCCAAAATTAAGCTTATTTCATCCTATTAAATTTTTTGAAAAAACTCAAGTAGATCACCTTCTTCTATTACCTTAGGGCTAACAATTAAAACTCCACACTCACTTCCTGTTGTAGCTTCATTAACATCCATTCTATTTTTTTGTAAGTTTATTATCCTTCCTTCTCCAATTATACTTTCATTTCTTATTATTCTTATTTTGGCTTTATTTTTTGCTACCCCTTCAATGATTTTTCCCCCTATTAATTGATTTTCTTTTTCTGGATGGAAAACGGCTAAAACTTCTATTTTACCCAGAATTTCTTCGGTGGGTTTATTAACAAACTGTTCTTCAATGATTTTTTGAACTTTATCTTTTATTTCATAAATGATTTCTCCTTCCAATAAAATAAGGTTTTTATTCGCTAATAAGATATTGGCTACTTCTGGTTTTTTAGCGATACGAAAATTAATAATCAAAGTTCTTTCCTGAGAAGCAATTTTTAAATCCCCTTCAGTTAAATCACCTACCTCACTTTTTAGAACTAAAAAGAGCCATGACTTTTCTTGTCCTAATTGTCCAAGAATACACTCTAGAGCTTCACTAGAACTTAAAGTGTCGCTTTTTATAATAAGGGGAATTTTTAGCTGAGAATTACTATCGCCTAATTGTTTAATTGAAGTTTTAGAAATATCTTCTATCTCTTTGTTTTTTAATTGATTTTCGTCAACAAAAAATTCTTCACCGGCTGATGGCAAATTTTCAAAACCAATTACTCGAATCGGTGAAGAAAAAGTAGCTTCTGAAATTGTCTTACCTTGAAAATCTTCCAAAATTTTAACTTTTCCTTGGGCTGATTCAGTAGCTATTTTATCTTTTAAATGAAGGGTACCGTTGGTAATAATGAGGGTAGCGGTAATTCCTCTTCTGGCATCAAGATGAGAGTCAATTATAATGCCCGAGGCTAATTGAAAAAAATCAGCTTTTAGCTCCTCCATTTCTGCCACTAATAAAATAAGTTCTAAAAGTTCATCAACTCCTTGACCTGTTTTGGAAGACACTTCAACTAAAGGAATATCTCCGCCCCGGCCCTCTAAAAAAACGCCCAAGTCAGCTAATTCTTTTTTTACTTTTTCTGGATTAGCTCCATCTTTATCAATCTTAGTCAAAACAACAATAAAGGGAATATGAGCTTCTTTAATACAATTAAGAGATTCTATTGTTTGAGGCTTAACTCCTTCGTCAGCTGCTACAATTAAAAGAGCAATATCAGCGGCTTTCGCTCCTCGGGAACGAATTTGAGAAAAAGCTTCATGGCCGGGAGTATCAAGAAAAGTGATTTTCTTGCCTTTAATTTCTATTTCATAAGCCCCAATATGTTGAGTAATTCCACCGGTTTCTTTTTCTGCCACTTTGGTTTTTCTAATATAATCCAAAAGTGAAGTTTTCCCATGATCCACATGGCCTAAAACCACCACAATCGGTGGTCGAGGAATTAAAGTATTATCTTGTTTGATATTTTGATCCATAAAATTAAAAGAAAAATAATGAAATTACAAATTACTAATAAAATTTCAAATCACAAATGACAAGAAGAAGTATTAAGTATTAAGTATTAAGTATTAAGTATTAAGTATAATTTATTTAAAAATTAAAAATTGATTCCAGATTCCTGCCTGCGCAGGCAGGCCAGATTCCAAAGATAGCGGAGGGGACAGGATTCGAACCTGCAAGCCCTTACGGGCACCGGTTTTCAAGACCGGCGCATTACCATTCTGCCACCCCTCCCAAATAAAATCTAGAATTGAAAAAGATAAAAATTACTTTTTAAAATATAAAACTTCAATATTGTATAACAAAACTCTTAAAAAGGCAACTTAAAACCGCTCTAAGAGCGGTTTTAAACAGTATGACAATATTAATATTTATTGACAAAGAGGATCGGGTGCGCAAACAGGAACTTTACAAGAGCACAAATTACATAAAGTAGTACAACGATTAACGCCAGAACAATATTTCACCATTGATTCATCTCCGCAATCTGAAAGCTGGTTTTGAGAAGGGCGATTAAATAAGGCAGGAGATACCTTGGAAAGAGCTCCAATAATTAATCCCCCTAAAAAAAGAAAACAAAAGAGAGAAACAAATTTTTATTCATATGTTTGGGTTTAATACTTTAATTATGCACAGAGAGGATTACTGTTGTCAAGAAATAAAATATGAGGTAAGATAAATAAAGTAAAAAAGAGGAAATATTTTTGCCCTCGTAGCTCAATTGGATAGAGTGGGTGGCTTCGAACCACCAGGTTGCAGGTTCGAGTCCTGCCGAGGGCACTTAAAAACATA
>JBMFSN010000004.1:0-30650 GCA_049967535.1 Minisyncoccia bacterium
AACAAAAATGGATATTCCTAAAGAAATTTTAGAAATTATTGATAAACTTCAAAAGGCTGATTTTGAGGCTTATTTAGTTGGTGGTTGCGTGAGAGATCTTCTCCTTAAAAAACAACCAAAAGATTGGGATATTACTACTAATGCCAGGCCAGAAATAATTCAAAAATTATTTCCGGATAGTATTTATGAAAATGATTTTGGCACTGTTTTAGTCAAAACTAATTCTCAATTACGAGAATTAAAAGCTGTAGAGGTTACTACCTTTCGCCAAGAAGGAAAATATACTGATAAAAGACATCCTGATACCATCACTTTTGCTAAAACATTGGAAGAAGATTTATCGCGCCGAGATTTTACGATTAATGCTATGGCATTAGAAATTCAAAAATCAAAAAAGACCCTACGGGGAGTTGCAAGCGACTGCAAAATGCAAAATGAAAATTCAAAATTTAAAATTATTGACCCGTTTAAGGGACAATTGGATTTAAAAAATAAACTTATTAGAGCAGTAGGCGACCCTCAAGAACGTTTTCAAGAAGATGCTTTACGTTTAATGAGAGCCATTCGTTTTGCTTGTGAATTAAATTTTCAAATCGAAACAGAAACCTTAAAAGCCATTCAAAAAAATGCCCATCTTTTAAAATTTATTGCCCGAGAAAGAATTCGAGATGAATTTATCAAAATTGTTCAAACTCCAGAAGCAAGCCAAGGTATTCTTCTTTTAGAGCAAACTGGTTTGTTAAAAGAATTTTTTCCCGAAATAGAAAAAACAATAGGCGTCACTCAAAATAAACATCATATTTACCCTGTTTTTGAACATTTATGGCGTTCCCTTGATTACGCTAGTAAAAAAAAATATAGTCTAGAAGTAAGGTTAGCCAGCCTATTTCACGACATTGGAAAACCTATAACTAAAATAGGGGAAGGTAAAAATGCCACCTTTTATAATCATGAAATTGTTAGCGCCAAACTTACTTATCAAATTTTAACTCGTTTAAAATTTTCTAAAGAACAAACTGATAAAATTGTTCGGTTGGTACGTTATCACGGCTTTGTCTATGACCCAGAAATAACCACTGACGCCGCCCTAAGAAGATTATTAATTAAAGTAGGTAAAGAAAATATTGCCGAGCTAGCCCAAGTAAGAGAGGCTGATCGAATTGGCTCTGGTTGCCCTAAGGCCATTCCTTTTCGTCTTCGTCATTTCCTTTTTAAAATAGAAAAAATTACTAAACAATTAAACGGCGAGGAACCTTCCTTAAAGATATTGAAAATTAACGGGCATGATATTATGCAAAAATTAAAGGTAAGTCCTGGGCCTAAAATAGGAATGATTTTAAATATTTTGTTAGAAGAAACATTGGATGTCCCAGAAAAAAATACAAAAGCTTATTTAGAAACAAGAGCGTTAGAGTTAGGAAAACTCTCAGAAAACGAATTAAAACAAATGAGCGAAAATGCTAAAACAAAATATCAAAATATTTTAGAGGAAGAAGAAAGAAAGATTAAAACTAAATATCAGGTAAATTGATACAAGTAAGACACAGGATCTAACTCAAAAAATATCTTTTCTTAGTTTCGGGATGTAGTGCAATGGTAGCACACCGTCTTCGGGTGGCGGTAGTCCGAGTTCGAGTCTCGGCGTCCCGACCAAAATTTTATTTGACCATTCTTCTAATTTTATGATTAAAGAAAAAATTCAAACTATCATTAAAAAATCTTTGATTGAAGTTATCAAAGAACAATATTGGAATATTCCTCAAAAGTTAAATATTCCTTTAAATATTCCTCCTGATAAAGAATACGGTGATTATAGTTCTTCTTTGCCATTAGTTTTAAGTAAATTAATAAAAGAAAATCCCTTAAGTATTGCTCGCCTTTTATTAGCTCAGATTGAAAAAAATAAAATAAATATTTTTACTAAAGTAGAAGTGGCTCCTCCTGGTTATCTTAATTTTTATCTTCAGCCAGAAAGTTTACAAAAAGACTTAAAAAACATAACTCCTAATTTAAAAAATCATAAAAACGCAAAACAAACTATTATTGTTGAGTATTCCTCTCCAAATATTGCTAAGCCCATGCATATTGGCCATTTGCGTTCCACTATTATTGGAGAAACCTTAGCTAATCTTTATAAAGCTCTGGGTTATAAAGTTATTCGCTGGAATTATTTAGGAGATTGGGGTACCCAATTTGGTAAATTAATAGTCGCTTACAAGCTTTGGGGTAATAAAGATGAAGTGAAAAAAAATCCCATTAATACTCTTCTAACTCTTTATCAAAAGTTTCATCAAGAAAGTAAAAATAATCTCCAACTTGAGTCTTTGGCTCAGCAAGAATTTAAAAAATTAGAACAGGGCGATAAAACTAACCAAAAACTTTGGATTTGGTTTAAAAAAGAATCTTTAAAAGAATTCCAATTTTTATACCAATTATTAGGTATAAAATTTGATATCGTTAACGGAGAGTCTGATTTTGAAAAAGACCTCTTGCCTCTTATTAATTTCTTAAAAAAGAAGAAATTAACTCAAAAAAGCGAAGGAGCTCTAATTATTTCTTTGGATAGTTTCCAGTTACCCCCTGCTTTATTACAAAAATCCGACGAAGCCTCTTTATATCTGACACGGGATTTAGCTAGTTTAATTTTTAGAATAAAAAAATATCGACCCCAAAAAATTCTCTATGTAGTTGGCAATGAGCAAGATCTTTACTTTAAACAATTGTTTACCTTAGCTCAAATTCTTCACTTGAACCCAAAAACTGAACTTATCCATGTAAAATTTGGTCTTGTTCTTAATTCTAATAAAAAGAAGTTTTCTACTAGAACAGGGGAATTAATCAGTTTAAAAGATGTCATTGACCAGGCTTTTCAAACGGCTTTTCAAATTGTTTCTCAAAAACACTCTTCCTGGCCAAAACAAAAACAAAATATTTTGGCTCAAAAATTAGCCCTTGGAGCTTTAAAATTTAATAACCTTAAAAGCTTACGGACTGCCGATGTTGTTTTTGATTGGGAACAAATGCTTAATTTCAAGGGTGGTTCTAGTGTTTATCTTCAATACACTTATGCCCGCTTAAATAAAATCCTTCTGAGGGCTAACAAAATTGGTCCCTCGGATTCCAGTCTTTTAAATCATAGTTTGGAATTAGAATTAATAAAAATACTTCTTAATTTTCCTGAAGCTGTTCAAAAAAGCGCTGAAGAATACGCCCCCCATTTATTAGTTAATTATTTATTATCTTTAGCTGATTTAGCTAATAATTATTATGAGCAAGTGCCTATTCTAAAAGAAAATATTAAGAAAAGAAAAAATGCCCAATTACTCCTTCTCAAAAAAATCATTTTAATCTTTCAGCAAGGTTTAAGTATCTTAGGGATAGAATCTCTCAAGGAAATTTAAGTCTTAAGAAAATAATTTTTTGCTTTTTTTCCGAAAAAGCAGTAAAATATATTAGAGATCATATCATGATCTCTTTTTATTGAATTAAGATGCGGGTATAGTATAGTGGTAGTACGGAACCCTTCCAAGGTTCAGGCACGGGTTCGAGTCCCGTTACCCGCTCTTTTTAAACAATATGAATAAAAAAAATAGAGTTTTTTCTGGTGCTCGACCAACAGGCCCTCTGCATTTGGGAAATTATTTTGGAGGCATCAAGGGTTATCTAGATTTACAAGAAAGAAAAGATTTAGATTGCCTTTATGCTGTAGTCGATCTTCATGGTATCACCTCTCCTTATAATCCTAAAAATTATCCTCAGCAAATACAAGAACTAGTTTTAGATTACTTAGCCTGTGGTTTAGACCCTAAAAAATCTCATCTTTTCATTCAATCACAGGTAAAAGAGCATTTAGAACTGGCTTATTATTTTTCTACTATTTATCCTGTCTCTCGCTTGGAACAGCTACCTACTTATAAAGATAAAAAACTATCTCAGCCTCATTATGTTAATCTAGGGTTACTATCCTATCCTATTTTAATGGCGGCTGATATTTTGTTATATAAGGCTGAATTGGTGCCGGTAGGGAAAGATCAACTGCCACATCTGGAATTAACCAGAGAAGTGGCTCGCAGTTTTAATCATTTATTTGGAGAAACTTTTCCTTTGCCCGAAGCTTATTTAACAAAAGGAGCTTATGTTCCTTCTTTAACAGGAGAAGGAAAAATGTCAAAGACTAAAGAAGATAGCTACATCAGTTTAATTGATGACCTTATAACTATAAAAAACAAACTCGCCAAAGTAGTTACTGATTCTGGTCATGGAAAAACTATTCCTAAAAGTGGGGGAGTTAATACCTTATTAACTTTAGTAGAGCTATTCATGGGCAAAGAAGAAAGAACTAAATACGAAAATGAATATCTTGGTTCTGGTTTAAAATATCAATCCTTAAAAGCAAATTTGGCTGAACAAATTTTTAATTACCTTAAGCCTATTCAAGAAAAACGTCGTTTTTATTCTCATCAGTCAGCTCTTATTAGAAGTATTTTGGAAGAAGGAAAAGAATACGCCTCTCAAATTGCTCAAAAAACTATTAAGGAAGTAAGGAATAAAATGGGGTTTAACAAAGTCTTTTCTCATTAATATGAATAATTCTGAAACACAAGAAAACCAGGAAGAGGAAACTAATAATATTACAGAGGTTATTCAAGTAGAAAACCTCCATAAAAACTATGGTCCCATTAAAGCGGTTAATGGTATTTCTTTTACAGTAAAAAAGGGGGAGGTTTTTGGGTTTTTAGGACCTAATGGAGCTGGAAAAACTACCACTATTAACATTCTTTGCACTCTCACTTCTTTGTCTAAAGGGGTAGCTTATATTAATGGAGCTAATGTTGATTCTAATCCGGAAGAGGTAAGAAATTCGATTGGTATTGTTTTCCAAGATATAATTCTTGATGATCATTTAACCGCTGAAGAAAATTTGTTTTTTCATGCCATGCTTTATGGAGTGCCTAAAAAAGAATTTGTTCAAAGAAAGATTGAACTTCTTAAGCTCTGTGAGCTTTGGGAGAAACGTAAAATGAGAATAGAAAACTTTTCTGGAGGGATGAAAAGGCGATTAGAAATTGCCCGTTCTTTAATTAATCAACCTAAAATTCTTTTCCTTGATGAACCAACCATTGGTTTAGACCCTCAAACCAGAAAAAAAATTTGGGACTATATTTTTGCTATTCGAAAAAAGAAGGATATTACTATCTTTCTTACCACTCAATATTTAAATGAAGCAGAAAATTGTGACCGGGTGGCAATTATTGACCATGGTCAAATTATTGCCCTTGATACACCAGAAAATCTAAAAAAAATGGTTGGCCATGACATTATCACCATGAGAACAGAAGATAATGAGCAAGCAGAATTAGAGTTTAAAGAAAAGTTTCCTGATGTTTTTATTAAAAAAATTGGTAAGGAGTTAAAAATTGAAGTTGATCAGGGAAATGAATTTCTTCCATTAATAGTAAAAGCTTTGTCTGTAAAAATTGTTTCTTTGGAATTAAGACAACCCACCTTAGAAGATGTTTTTCTTGAATTAACGGGTCGTCAAATTAGGGATAATGACAATGGTAAATTAGAAGAAGAATCATCTTCTTTTGATTTTTCTAGCCTTTTATCTCTCTTTGCCCCTTCTTCTAAAGAAAAAGATAATCAAAATACACAAAAATGAACAAATTTTCCGGTATTTATATTCTTTGGTATCGAGAAATTCTTCTTTATGTAAGAAATTCTTTAAGATTCTTTACTTCCATTTTTTTGCCCCTTCTATTTTTGGTTTTTTTTGGCACGGGATTAAAAACAATTTTTCCCCTTATTTCTTTACCTTATGATTTTGCCGAATTCTTTTTCCCTGGTATTTTAGCTCTAAGTGTTACTACCATGTCTCTTTCCTCTACCATGTCTATTGTTTGGGATAGAGAGTTTGGTTTTCTCAAAGAGATTTTGGTTTCTCCTGCTGCTCGCTCTTCTATTGCCTTAGGCAAAATTCTTGGAGCCGCCTCCACGGCTTTAATCGAAGGAACTCTTTTACTTCTAGCTGCTCCTTATTTGAATATAAATTTTTCTCTTTCTTTATTCTTAGAAAGTTTATTTGTTATTTTTCTTATTGCTTATGGAATGGCAGGTCTAGGAATAGTATTAACTGCTAGATTAAAAAGAACTGAAAGTTTTACTATTATTCTTCAAATCATCATTACTCCTATGGTTTTTCTTTCCGGCGCCTTTTTCCCTATTAATAATTCTCCTAACTGGATGGTCAATATTTCGCAGTTTAATCCCCTTACTTATGGCATTAATAGTTTGCGCTGGGTTATCTTAGGAAACACCTTAGCTACTTCTACTCTTGATCAAATCACCACCAATAGTTTTTTACCTTCTCTTGCTATTTTAATTCTTTTTGATGTTGTTATCACTATTTTAAGTCTAAAAATATTTCAAAAATTAACTTAATTGTGCTAAAATACAACTAGGTAATAAAAATAAATTTCTTTTATAAATTAATGATTATTCAATGGTTTGGCCAATCATATTTTAAAATTGAAACAAAAAATAAAGTCATTGCTCTTGACCCTTATTCAGAAAAAGCTCTTGGCATTAAACCCCCTCGTTTTAAAGCGGATCTTTTATTAATCACCCATGATCATGAAGACCATAATAATAAAGCAGCAATCTTGGGAGAACCTTTTATTATTGAAGGGCCAGGAGAAGTAGAAAAAGAAGGAATCTTTATTGAGGGCCTTATGAGTTATCACGATAATCATTTAGGAAAAGAAAAAGGGGTTAATACTATTTATAAAATTACTTCCGAGGATTTAACTCTTTGCCATCTGGGAGATTTAGGAGAAAAAACTTTAAAGGATGAAACTTTAGAGAAATTATCAGAGATAGATATTCTTTTAATTCCCACTGGAGGCACCTATACTATTAATTCTGAGGAAGCCATTACTATTATTAATCAAATTGAACCTAAAATTATCATCCCCATGCACTATCAATTACCAAATTCAAAAATAAATTCAAAAATAAAACTTGATCCTTTGGATAAATTTCTGAAAACTTTTGGGAAAAAACCAGAAACCATGGATAAACTAGTCATCAGGCGAGCTCAATTACCTCAAGAAACTAAGTTAGTTGTTTTAACCCCTAGCTTTTAATTATGAAAATTTCAAAATTTCAAAACGAATCTAATAATCAAAATAAAGAGCTAGAAAAAAATAGTATTCAGCCAAGAGAAATTACTGAAGAATTGCGAGAATCCTATTTAGATTATGCTATGAGCGTAATTATCTCTCGAGCTCTCCCCGATGCTCGAGACGGTTTAAAACCTGTTCAAAGAAGGATTCTTTTTGCCATGAATGATTTAGGGCTTACTTCTTCCGCTAAAACAAGAAAATCAGCTACCGTGGTAGGAGAAACTTTAGGTAAATATCATCCCCACGGTGATATTGCTGTTTATGATTCTTTGGTAAGAATGGCTCAAGATTTTTCTTTAAGATATCCCTTGGTTCAAGGACAAGGTAATTTTGGCTCTATTGATGGTGACCCTCCGGGAGCTATGAGATACACGGAATGTAAATTAACTAGCGTAGCTGGAGAGATGCTCGAGGATTTAGATAAAGAAACAGTAGATTTTATGCCTAATTATGATGGCACTAAAGATGAACCAAAATATTTACCAGCAAAATTACCACAGTTGATTTTAAATGGAGCCATGGGAATCGCTGTTGGTATGGCCACCAATATCCCTCCTCATAATTTAAAAGAAGTAGTAGATGCTTTGATCTTTTTATCAAACAAACCAGAAGCTTCAACTGAGGAAATAATGAATTATATTAAAGGACCCGATTTTCCTACCGGGGGTATTATTTATGGTAAAGAGAACATTCTTGAGGCTTATGCTACAGGCAAAGGTAGTATTCTTTGCCGTGCCAAAACTGAAATTATCGATGACGATAAAAATCAAAAAATCATTATTACGGAAATTCCTTACCAGGTTAATAAGGCAGAATTAGTAGCTAAAATTGCTGAGCTGGTGGAAGACAAAAAATTAGAAGGAATAAAAGATTTAAGGGATGAATCTGATAAAGAAGGACTGAGAATTGCCATTGATCTGCAGAATAATGCCATAGCTAAAAGGATTTTAAATCAACTTTTTAAATACACAGAATTGGAAAAACCCTTTCACGTAAATATGTTAGCTTTGGTAGAAAATGGCCTGCAACCCAGAGTTCTTTCTTTAAAAAATATTTTAGAAGAATATCTTAACCACAGAAAAGATGTCATTAGAAGAAAAATTGAATATCTCCTTAAAAAAACCAAGGAAAGAATTCATATTTTAGAAGGCTTAGCTCAGGCTTTAGATCATATTGATGATATTATCAAACTAATCAAGTCTTCTCTTAATCGCGATGATGCTCAAAAACAATTAATGGCTAAATACCATTTTTCAGAAATTCAAGCTAATGCTATTTTGGAAATGAAGTTATCTAACCTTGCAAGGCTAGAAAAACAAAAAATAAATGACGAGTTACAAGAAAAGCTCAAATTAGAAAAAGAATATCTCCTTATTTTAAAGGAACCAAAAAGAATTCTAAAAATTATTCAGGATGAATTAACAGACCTAAAAAATAAATATGGTGACGAGAGAAGAACTCAAGTAGAAAATGCTCTTCCAGGAGAAGTCACGGAGGAAGAATTAATTCCTTCGAAAGAAATTCTTATCACCCTTTCTCAGACTGGGTATATTAAAAAAATGGAGCCTTCTACTTTAAAGATACAAAAAAGAGGAGGAAAAGGTGTTATTGGTTATGAGACTAAAAGTGAAGAAGATGCTATTTCTCACCTTCTTTCAGCTAACAATCGCGATAAAATTCTTTTCTTTACTAATAAGGGTTATCTTTTTCAATTACCAGCTTATGAAATTGCCGAAGCTTCAAGGGTTGGTCGAGGTAAATTAATTCAAAATTACTTAAATCTTCGCTCAGGAGAACAAGTTATTGTTATGCTTAATCTTCCTCTTGATTTAAAAGAGACCTTTAATCGCTATCTAGTTTTAGCAACGGAAAAAGGAATGATAAAAAAAACTCTTTTAACCGAGTATGATGGAATAAGAAAAGGAGGAATCATCACTATTAAATTAATGAATAACGATAGTCTTGTAGGCGCTGCTTTTACCACTGGAAGTGATGATATTATTCTTATCTCTCAAGAGGGTCAAGCCATTAGATTTTCAGAAAAAGAATTGAGGGCCATGGGAAGAACAACAAGCGGAGTAAAGGGGTTGAAATTATTAGATAAAGATAAGTTAATTAGTTTAATTACTGTCAGTCCAACTGTTATCAAACTCAATCCTCAAGCTTTAGTAATTAGTGAGAATGGTTTTGGTAAAAGAACTAAATTAAACGAATACCGCAAGCAACGTCGAGGAGGTCATGGCATCAAAACTGCTAAAATTAGCCAAAAAACTGGCGCCTTAGTAAAAACCTTATTAGTTAATAACCAAACTACTCTTATTGCTATTTCTCAAAAGGCTCAAATTATCAAAGCTGACTTAGAAGGTATTCCTATTTTAAGAAGAACTACCCAAGGAGTAAGGATTATGAAACTAGAGGAAGGCGATAAAATTGCTGGCATTTCTTTACTTTAATTATTCTGTTTTGATTTATCCAATTAAAGTTTGTATAATATTAATATGAATGCTTTTCTTAACCCCAATGGAGTTATTAATCTCTTACCTTTAAAAGAAGGGATGGTGGTGGCTGATTTTGGTTGCGGTAATGGATATTTTACTTTAGAAATTGCCAAAAGATTAAAACCCAATGGCAAGGTTTTGGCTTTAGATATTTGGAAACCTTCTTTAGAAGCTTTGAATTTTCGAGCCAAGTTGGAGGGAGTAAATACTCTCATTGAAACCCACTGGGCTAATTTAGAAATGCCTAAAGGTAGTGGTCTTCCAAATAATTCCTGTGATTTAGTTTTTATTGCCAATATTCTTTTTGAAATTGAGAAAAAAGAGCTTATTTTTGAAGAAGCTAAGCGAGTTTTAAGGCCAGAAGGATTTTTGGTTATTATTGAATGGGAACCGGATAAATTACCTAATAAAAATTTCCTTTCTCCTCTTAGTAAACAAGAGACCTTAATTTTTCTAGAAAAATTCGGTTTTAAAGTAGAAAGAGAACTATCTTTGAGTCTTACTCATTATGGATTTTTAGCCAAATTAACAACAAACTAATAAATTTATTAAATTTATGACATCTCATCAAAAAAAGATTATCCTCGGTATTATCATTTTTATAGGAGTTTTTATTGTCCTCACTATTCTTCTAAAAAAACCTTCTTCTAAAGCTACTACTTTAGAGATGTGGGGATTATATGATCCTCCTTTGGTAATGAACTCTTTAATTGATTCTTTCAATAAAACCAACCCTAATATTGCTATTCATTATACTCAAAAGGATCCTAATACTTATTATAATGATTTAATTAATAGTTTTGCTAATAATAAAGCTCCTGATATTTTTTTCTTATTTGGTAATTGGATTCCTGCTTTTCAAAATAAAATTGCTTCTTTAGATTTAAATCAGGATAAAACATTGAGTTTAAGATTAATTAATGATACTTATCCGCAAATTGTTCAAGACGACTTAGTTTATAATAATACTTTACTTGGTATTCCGATGTCTATTGATACTTTAGCTTTATACTATAATAAAGATATTTTCAATTATTATAATATCCCCCAGCCTCCTCAAACCTGGCAAGATATTCTAAATTTTATTCCATTACTTCGTAAAACTAATGCTCAAGGACAAATAACTCGAGCAGCAATTGCTCTCGGTTCTAGTAGCAATATTAATTGGAGTACTGATATTCTGTCTGAACTGATGATGCAATTAGGTTCTCCCATGGTTGATACCCAAAATCTCTTAGTCCAATTTAATCGCTCCTTACCTAATAATAGCCAGTTTGTTCCAGGAATAGAGGCTTTAAAAGCTTATAGCCAATTTGCTAATCCAAAATCAAAATATTATACCTGGGGAGAAAATTTTCCTAATGCCATCAATGCTTTTAGTCAAGGCCAAACAGTAATGTTTATTGGCTACCATCTATCAGACCAATCCATTAGCGCTCAATCACCCAGTTTAAATTATGGAGTAACTAATTTTCCCATTTTTAACATTATTTCTAACCCAACTAAGGTAAATTTTGGTCGAACAATGAATTTTGTTGTTTCTCAACGTTCTAACTCAAAAGATGCTGCTTGGCAATTTTTAAAATATTTAGGCAGCAAAGAGGCTAGCCTTTATTATTTTAATCAAACTAAAAATCCACCTAGTAGACGAGACCTTATTCCTTTAGCCATGAATGATGAAAAAGTAGGAGTTTTTGCCAGTCAGATTCTTACGAGCAAAAATTGGTATCAATTTGATTTTCAACAAATTCATTCTCTCTTTAATAAAATGATTAATGATGTCATCCTAGGTAATATTCAGCCAGAACAAGCCATTAACACTGCTGCTTCTGGTATAGAGTTAGGATGGCAGCAACAAACAAAAAATCAATGAAAAAAATAATTTTCTTTCTTTTCGCCTTTGTTCTTTTACTTCCAGTCATAAGTAAGGCTGCTGGTTTAGTGCCTTGTGGCGGTCCCAATGAAAATCCTTGCACCGCGTGTGACTTATTGGTTTTAGCAGAAAATATTTTGCATTTTGCCATGACTATGGCTTTTACCATTGTCGTAATTTTTGCTATTATCGCTGGCTTTCGGATGATTTTATCTGGAGGTAATGAAGCTAATGTCAAAGCCGGACAGCAAGGTTTAACCAGTGCTTTAATTGGATTAGCCATTATTTTATGTGCCTGGCTAATTATTAATACTATCTTTTGGTTAGTAGCTAAAGTGGGAGGAGAGGACTATACTGGTACTTGGTGGCATTTAGAATGTAATCCTCAATCAAGCGCATTAAATAATTATTTTAATAATTTTAATAATAATTATAATCTAAAATTATTATGAAACAAAAAATTATTTTTCTCTCCTTTATTTTTATTATAAGTTTTACCTTAATTGCTTTAGGAGCCACTAGTACGTCTTTAAATATTCCTAATCCCTTGGGCGAAACCTCTGATATTTATACCTTGATTGATTTAATTACCAAATTCTTAATCGGTTTAGCCATTGTCATTACCCCTCTTATTATTGTTTATGCTGGTTTTTTGTATATTACTGCCGCTGGTAATGAAGAAAAAGTCAAAACCGCTCAAAAAGTCTTAATTTGGGCTTTAATAGGATTTGCTTTAGTTTTGATCGCCCGAGGTATTCCAGCTTTAATCAAAGATTTTTTAGGTACTAGTAGTAGTGGCAATTCTCAAACATGTGCTAATAGTGGCGGTAATTGTTGTAGCGATTCTGAAGTATGCTCTGGCCAAGTTCTTGGTCCCTGCGATAATGGTTTAGTTTGTTGCGAAGGTCAATGTACTCCCCCATAAAATAATAAATGTAATATTATGAAAAAATTTACTTTTTTCTTTTTTATTTTTCTCTTTACCTCTTTTACCTTGGCCTGGGCAACACCTCCAGCCACCATGCCAGAAATTCCTGAGGTTAATGTTAATATCTGGGATATCTTAGATAGAGCTTTAAGTTGGTTTTTTGGGATTGCTCTCATTATAGCTTCCATTATGTTAGTTTATGCTGGTTTTACCTATGTTACTGCTAGTGGTAATAATGAAAAAGTTCAAACTGCTACCAAAACTTTAATTTATGCTTTAATTGGAGTAGCCATTGCCTTATTAGCTAAAGGGCTTCCTATGTTAGTTCAAGATTTTCTTCAGGGTAATAATTCTAATAGCACCACCTATAACAGTACTTCTGATAATAACACTACTTCTGACATTTTATCTAGCACAGATTTTAGCACTATCACGGGAGGGAATGTGCCTAACTCTAATTGTCCTCCTGGTGATCTTTCCTGCACTTGTAAATATGATCCAAATGCCAGTGGCGACCAATCGCCTTGTGGTTATGTTGTTGGTGGAGGAGGAGGTCCAGCAAAAACTCTTCTTTAGTTTATTTGACTTATTTCTATAAAACTTTGTATAATAAAATAAATATTAAATTAACCCTTTTAGGGTTAGGTCGAAATCTGAATTAAATTTTAATAAATTTAATATGAAAAAAATAATTCTTACTTTATCTCTTTGTGCTTTGTTAGGAGTTTCTTTGATTGCTTTGGCAGATTATAACGGAGGAGCCCCTGAGATGCCAAAAATTCCGATTACACTTTGGGGTCAAAATAGTATTATAACCACTATTAGTAATTGGTTTTTTGGAATAGTTGTAACAATTGCTGCTATTATGCTTATTCAGGCTGCCTTTACTTATGTTACTTCTTCTGGTAATGAAGATAAAATAAAAAGTGCTCTTAACACAGTTATTTATGCTTTAGTTGGTGTTGGTGTTGCCGTTTTGGCTAAAGGATTAATTTATTTAATTTGTACCTTTGTTAGCCAAGGTCAATATCAGTGTACTTGGTTCTAAACTTAACAAGTTGATTTCTAAAAAACTTCCCTTTGAGGGAAGTTTTTTAATTCTGTGTGCGGACGGTGGGACTCGAACCCACAAGCCTTTCGGCATAGGATCCTAGGTCCTATGTGTTTCCCAATTTCACCACGTCCGCACTTTTGTTTCGAGCAAAGTGAGAAAAAAGGTTCTGCCGAGCGTTAGTGAGGTAAAACCTTATTCTTCTTCTATTTCTAAAACTTTCTTTTTAGTTTTTTCTAATTTTGGCAGAACGATAGTTAATAAACCATTCTTTATTGTTGCCTTAGCTTTATCAGCATTGACCTCTTGGGGAAGAATAATAGAGCGAGAAAAAGCACCCCAGAAACATTCTTCATAATAAAACTTATCGATTTTTTCTGTCTCTTCTCTCTTTCTGTCTCCTCTAATGGTAATCATATCATTGGTAATGGCAATATCTAAATCATTAGCTTTCATTCCTCCAATTACTGCCTGAAGAATTAAACTATCCGGAGTTTCGTATAAATCGATAGCTAATTCCCCTTCTTCTAAAGAAGCTGGCCAAGTAGGTTTAGTTGCTTCATTTTCTTCTTTATTATTCACTTTTAAAGATTTTTGTTTTTCTGGCATAGTTTTAAATAATTATTTTTTTATTTATTTTCTGAAGCAAAATTAATAGGTTTTTCTATTTGTTTTAAAATATCGAAAGCCCAGAGTAAGCCAATGGTCATAAAGAATAATCCTAAACTAACAAAGAAGACAGCAAGACCTCCAAATTTAATAATAACAAGATTGAAGATAAAATGCAAAATAATACCAGAAATTAACCCCCAAAACAGATAAGCTTTTTTCTTTTTGACTAAAGATAAAGCCCAGAAAAAACCAATCAAACCACTAGAAAGAGCATGAAGTAAATTAGCTCCTACAAAGCGCAAGCTCATTGTTTGAAGCACTAATAAGAGAAGATTGCCTTCTGTGATTTCCTGGCTCCCAGCTAAAATATTTTCTACTAAAGCAAAACCCAAAGCTAAAACTATTAAATAAATCATCGCATCAATAGCTTCATTAAAGTATTTATTTTTTTTCAAAATAAGAAAAGCTGTAGTAAATTTACTCATCTCTTCAATGAAAGCAATCCCTAAATAAACCATGCTAATGGTCAAAAGATTCAGATCATTATTTAAATCCGCTCTCAATAATTTGAGGTATAAACTTTCCAGATACCACACCAAAGGGGTAATCACAATGCCACAGGCAAAAAGAAGGAGAAGCCATTTAAAGGGTTCTGGTTTTTTGATATCTTGCCAAAGAAAAAACATCAACCAAATGCTAATAGGCAAAATACCTAAAAAGCTAGCTAAAACAAGAGTTAAGGCCATGGGGAAATCATTAAAATTTTATCTTTTTTCTCTTTCTTAGTTAATTCCTGCCAAATAGCTTCTGTTACAAAAGGCATAAAGGGATGAAGCATTTTCAAAGAATCTTTTAATAATTGGTATAAAACAAACTGAGCAGCTTTTTTATTTTTATTATGATAGATTCTTTGTTTCATCTCTTCTAAGATTTTATCAGCTAAAGTATGCCAAAAATAATGATAGAGGGTTTCTCCTGCCAAGGAAAAACGATATTCATCTAAATATTTGGTTATTTTTGTAGAAAGTTTCTTACTGTCATTTAAGTATTTTTTATCATGGGAAGACAAAACAGGTTTTTGACCATTAAAATCTTGAAGGTTCATTAAAATAAAACGGCTGGCATTCCAAATTTTATTAGCAAAATTACGATAACCTCTAATTTTTTCTTCAGAAATAACAATATCATTACCAGGAGTATTGCCGATGATTAAAGCCATCCTTAAAGCGTCTGTACCATATATTTCCGTAATCGCCAAAGGATCAATAACATTACCTTTAGATTTAGACATTTTTTGTCTATCTTTATCTCTTACTAATCCGTGAAGATAAACAGTTTTAAAAGGAATTTTGCCCGTCTGGTATATTCCTAACATTATCATTCTTGCTACCCAAAAAAATAAAATATCGCTCCCTGTTTCCATCACATCAGTAGGGTAAAATGTTTTAAAATCATTTTTTTGAGCAGTTTTTAAAGTCGCAAAGGGCCATTGCCCCGAAGAAAACCAAGTATCTAAAACATCTGTGTCACGAACAATGTTTTTACTACCACAATAAGGACATTTTTTTAAATGAGGGTTAGAGCTGATAATAATTCCATGATTTTTTTGGCAAGTTTCATTGCCTTGATCCAAACAATACCAAACAGGCAAGCGAATGCCCCAGGATATTTGCCTAGATATATTCCAATCTTTTAAATTTCCCATCCAATGGAAAAAGATTTTTTCAAATCTTTTAGGAATAATTTTAATTTCTCCTTTTTTAACTGCTTCTACTGCTAAATCTCTTAAAGATTTTTGTTTTTTCCCAAAGGGTTGAGTCATTTTAACAAACCATTGCTCCATAACCATTGGTTCAATGGTAGTGCCGCATTTATAACAATGTCCCACTTCATGCACATAATCTTCTTCTTTAACTAAATGATTATTTTCTTTTAAAAGATTTACTGCTTTTTCCCGAGCCTCCATTACTTTTAAACCCTGGAGAGGACCTGCTAATTCATTAAAACGACCATCTAAACCCAAAGTTTTTCTTATTTCCAAATGATGAATCTCGCCTATTTCAAAATCTACCGGGTCATGAGCAGGAGTAATTTTTAAAGCGCCTGTACCAAAATCAATTTCCACTCGTTCATCACTAATAATAGGGATTATCCTTTGAGTAAGAGGTTCGAAAACTTGTTTGTCTACAAAAGTTTTATACCTTTGGTCTTTAGGATTAACTGCAATGGCCATGTCCCCTGGAATAGTCTCTGGCCTAGTGGTAGCAACTACAATAAATTGGTTTTTTTCATCGGCAAAATCATAACGAACATAATAAAGTTTAGATTTTTCCTCTTGATATTTGACTTCTAAATCAGAAAAGGCCGTTTGATGTTTAGGACAATAATTAACAATTCTTTGCCCTCGATATAATAAGCCATCCTGCCAAAGTTTTTCGAAAGTTTCATATACCACCTTGATAATATCTTTGTCTAAAGTAAATTTTTCTCTTGACCAATCACAAGAAGCTCCTAAGTGTTTTAATTGTTGCTTCACAATTTTTTTGTTTTTCTGAGTATATTGCCATAATAAATCAAAAAACTCTTCTCGGCTCATTGAAAAACGACTTTTTCCCTCTTGAGCTAATTTCTTTTCGAAAACTACCTGAGTTTCAAAACCAGCATGGTCAGTACCAGGTAACCATAAGGCTTTTTTGCCTTTCATTCTTTCATAGCGGATCATCAAATCTTCTAAAGTAACAAAAACAGCATGACCAATATGTAAAGGATCGTTGGCATTAGGAGGCGGCATAATAATGGTAAAAGGCTTGGCTTTTTTCGAAGGCAAATAATCGGGGTTAAAATAACCCGATTTTTCCCATAGATGATAAATTCTTTTCTCTACTTTTTGGGGATTATAAGTTTTATCCAGAGTATTTTTCATAAAAGTATTTAAATACTTAAATTAGCTTCCGCGTTAATTTTATTCCAGGTTAAATTTTTTTTCTCTTTTGTGTTTAATGAAAGGTAATCAAAAAAACTAGCTAAAGCAACCATCATAGCGTTATCTGTTGTATATTGTAACAAAGGAAGGTAAAAATTAAAAGGATTTTTTTGGGCTTGTAATTGTTCTTGAAATTTTTCTCTTAATCTTTGATTGGCGGTTACTCCTCCTCCTAAAATAATGGATTTGACTGAATAATTTTGAGCAGCCATAAAAGTTTTGGCCACCAAAACATCAGTAATAGCTTCCTGTAATTCGTAGGCAATAGCTGGAATTAATTTCTTTTTATCGTAACTATTAAGTTTTTGCCAAAAATATAGTAAGGCTGTTTTCAGTCCTGAAAAAGAAAAATCATAATCTGAAGAATTAAGCATAGGACGAGGCAATCTTTGTATTCTGTATTTTGTATTCTGTATTCTGTATTTTTCTGCTTCAGCGGCAATGGCTGGGCCTCCAGGATAACCAAGACCTAAGATTCTCGCTCCTTTGTCAAAGCATTCCCCAGCTGCATCGTCTCTCGTTTCACCAATAATATGATAATGATTAACATCTTTTAAATAAATTAATTGAGTATGTCCGCCAGAAACTAAAAGACAAATTGCTGGAAAAATCTTTTGAAAACCATAAACCACATGGGGTTTATGGCCCTGAACCCTATGTGGTTCAGGGTTGGAATTAGAAAATTGAAAATTTTCAGCTTCTTGCGGCAGCAGAAAACTAAGGAGGTGCCCTTTTAAATGATTAACTCCTATGATAGGTTTGTTCCACGCCCAAGCTAAAGTTTTACCAAAATTAACCCCAGTTAAAAGAGCGGGAATTAATCCGGGTCCTTGGGTAACAGCGATTAAATCTAAATTTTGTCGAAATTCTTTTATAGAGCTAAAAGTTGAAAGAATGGTTTGTTGAAAAACTATGGATAAATTTTTAGCATGCTCTCGAGAAGCCAACATAGGCACTACCCCTCCATAGGGAGCATGGATTTTAATTTGACTAGAAATTATTCCTTTGAGAGGATGAATCAAAAAATTGCCTTTCTTGTTAGTAGCTTCAATCAAGGCAATGGAAGTTTCATCGCAGGAAGTTTCAATTCCTAAAATCAACATACAAATAAAATTCAAAAGTCAAAAGCGAGTATTGAGTATAGAGTATTGAGTATTGAGTATAATTGTTTAAAAATTAAAAATTTATTCCAAATTCCAAATTCCATATTCCAAATATAACTGGTGGCGCCAATGGGATTTGAACCCATATTGCGGGATTGAAGGCCCCGTGTCCTAACCAGGTTAGACGATGGCGCCAAAAGCTTTCCTTAATATAACAAAAAACCTTGATAATCACAAGGTTTTTTAATTACTACTAACAAGAAGCGCTTTAATGGCCACTCTTTTATAAGCTACTCCGGCTGGCCAACAACTTTGGAGGATTAAAATAGGTTTATTTTCAGGCGGAAAAATAGTTTCTGTTAATTCATTACCTTTAGGCCAGGGTAAAAAAATTTTTTTATCTTGTACTTCAAACACTAAAGGTTTTTTATTCCAATAAACAAAAATTTTATCTCCAATTTCTAGTTGGGATAATAAAGAAAACACCGCTTTGTATCTGCCTGGCTGCCAAGGATACTGAGAGGAATGGCCAATAATAATGGCATAGCCCTGGCCAGGAATAGCTGAACCGGGATAAAGAACCACTCCTTCTTTCAGTTTGGCATAAATTAATTTTAAATCTGGAGTATCTACCTTCCAAATGGGAGCCTTGATTCCAAATTCTGGTAGCTCTAAAAGATTATTATTAAGAGCCTCTTCTGGTAAGGTTGGCAAAATAATTTTTTCTGTGGTGCTAGAAGAAGATTGAGATTCAGGAATTAAAGTAACTGGCTTAGTAGCTTCTTTTTGAACAACGAGGAAAAAATGATGAATTTTATAAGCTAAAATACTGCCAAAAGCCGTTCCGTCAAAAATAAAAAACACGACCAAAAAAATAGCCGTAAAAATGCCTAAAAAAAGTTTCAATTCATATTTGAATCTTTTAAAAGATGACATAAAATTAAATTGACGAAACAACTAATTGGCCAATAAAACTTTCTAAATGAAAAACAAGAAAGGCAGCTCCAAGAAAAATTAAAATACTGCCTCTTAAGACTATTTCGGAAAAACTAAAAGGTATAGCTCTTTGATTTAAAATAATGCCCAAGATAACAATGGAACCCGCGATAATTAAACCAAAGGCTATAAATTTATTAAAGATATTAATTTGATTTCTAGTAGTTTCTTCTTGAAGGCTTTTCTCTAAATTAGTAGGTAAAGTTGTTATGGGAGCCAAAGCAGGTTGAGAAGAAGCAGTAGTCGTTGTAACTAATGGCATGGTGGTTACGGTAGAAGGAGGAATAGTTTCAGGTGTTAATTGTTTTTCTTCTCCTAATACTTCTTTTTGGGCTATAGTAGGCAAAGTGGTAGAAGTAGTTATTTTAACTCCTGAAGGTTTGGTAGTTTTGGTAGTTTCGGAAGGTAATTTTGTTTTAGTAGCCTGAGGGCTACCAAATAACTGAACAACAAGAGGTTGATTAATACCAGAAGTTTTAGAATAGTCTGCTGGTAAAATAGCAATACCAATATCTTGATAGTTTCCATTTAAAAGATTAGCTCGATGCCCAGGAGAATTCAGCCAAGCTTTAACCACTTCGTCACTATCAATAAAATTCATAGCCAAATTTTCTCCAGCGTAATGATAATTATAACCAGATTTAGAAATCCAATACCAAGGAGATACTCCCGTAGGGCTAAAATGGGCAAAATAATTATTTTGAAACATGTCTTGAGCCTTTTCTTTAGCCGCCTCATCTAAAAGAGGGTTTTCTTTTAAAGGAGAAAGACCATATTGCTGCCTAACTTCATTAGTTAAGGCAATAATTTTTTGGGCATTCAAATCAGCGAAGAGAGTAGATTGCTGAAGAAGAATTAATTGAAAGCTAAAAAGTACTTTTGACAAAAGAAAAAGAAGAATTAAAACTGTAATAATTTTATCATTTAAAATATAAGGCTGAAAATTATTCGCTTTATTGGGCCAAAAATAGTTTTTTATTTTATTAAATGCGTTCATAGTATTTAAAAGAGAGAACTTTCTATATTATACGCTTAATTAATAAACCTTACTATGATGTTATATTATAGCATAATTTTTAATATTTGACAAGAGTGGTGTTATATGGTAAAATTGGGGGCTTAGTAATAATCTAACGATTGTTCTTCTGATTTTTCTCTTTTCCCTTTACCTATTTGACAAAAAATATAAAATATGCTATAATTAGCATACCAATTTTGAAATTTTAATTTAAAAAATAATTATGAAAATTATGTCAAAAACTTTCAAATTAAGCATTTTAGCCATTATTTTAGTGGCTGGTTTCGCTTTATTTAATATCTCTTCTGCTAAAGCTTTAACTATTGCTGACCAAAACGGTATTCCTAGTTCCTGTCCCAACAAATATCCTAATAATACTCAACATTGCACTGTCTTTATTGACAGTATTACTGTTAATGGTTTTGTTGATAATGACACTAGTTATATTGCAAGAACAACTCCTGTTCCCTATGGTTATTTAATTCCTGGACAAACTATTAATATTAGTTGGACTGATAATTCTGGAGCCAATGTTAATAATTATATAGTCAAATATGGTTGTGGTAACAGTATCAACCTTGATAATGATGATTATGTAATCAGCACTCCTGTCTGGCCTAAATCAACTACTTGGACAGTTCCTTCGCTCGTTTCCAACTATCAATACTGTAAAATTTGGGTTTATGCTAAAGGAATTACTCCTAATAACCAACCCACTTTAGGAGTATCTAATACTCGCGCTTTTACTATTCAAGCTCCTGTTACTCGTTATACTTGTAACAGTAATTATCAATGTGTGGTTGATGTTAATGGAGCATATCCTTCTTTAACTAGTTGTCAAAATGCCTGCGTAGCACCAACTGTAAGATATTCTTGCAATACTACTACTTATCAATGTTATCAAGCAGTCTTTGGTACTTATGCCTCATATAATGATTGTATCAGTAACTGCCAACCTAATTATCAATCACTTTCTGTTTCTTGCTATGCTTTTCCTAATAACCCCCAAGTGAATCAAACGGTTACTTTTTATAGCAACGTTACTGGAGGAAGTGAAATTTATAACTACTCTTGGAGTGGCTATGCCTCTGGCAACAGTTCTTACATTCAACAAACCTTTAATTCTCCTGGAACTTATACTGCTTATTTGACAGTCACTGATTCTAATGGCAGAACTGGTTCTACTTCTTGCAGCGCTTATGTACAGGGACAAACTATTGTTAATCCTACTCTTTCTTTCTGGGCTGATAATTATAATCTTAATCAAGGAACCAGCACCTATCTTCGTTGGACTGCCAGTAACGCCTCTTATTGTGTCGCTTCTAATGGTTGGAGTGGCACAAAGGCAACTTCTAATTATGAAGCCACTGCTCCCAACAGCCAAACCACTTATACTTTAACTTGTTATGGGGTCAATGGAGGTCAGGTTACTCAGAGTCTTACTATTTACGTCAACTCTCCTAGTACTAATTTAAGCTTTACAAAATTAGGAAGAAATCTTAGTAATGGCGATAGAGCATATTCCAAAGTTATTCGCGTTGCCCAAGGAGATGTTGTTGAATTTTATTTAACAGTAGCTGCTGGTAGTTATAACGATCTTCAAAATGTTGTAGTCACTGACCCCTTACCTTCTGCTTTTAGTTATATGAGCGGGACCACCAAAGTTAACGGAGTTATTCAAGCTGATGGCATTAGTACCACTGGCTTGTCTTTAGGAACCATTCCTCGAGGCACTTCTAAAACAATTCTCTTCCAAGCTCAAAGCAATAATCCAGGAACCAACCTTACTTATACCAATACTGCTCAGGTTACCGCTTCTGGCATTAGCGCCTTAACTGATAGTGCTACTATTACTTACGGTTTAGTAGCTGGAGCTTCTACTGTGGCTACTGGAGCAGAAGATTCCCTTCTTATCTCTTTAATTATTAGTTTGGGATTAGCTCTCTTAATTTGGTATTATCTTAAATTTAATCCTCAAGGTAAATTAGCTTTTGCCAAATTGGAAAACAAAATTAGAGATTTCCGTTTAGAATATACTAAACGACAATTAATGAAAAAATAATTTTTTTACTAAAGAATAATTAAAATCGCCCTGAGTTCATCGAAGGGCGATTTTAATTAACAAAAAGTTTTATGAGTTAAATTGAAAAGTAGATTCTATGGTTTTAAAAACCTGAGGAATGACATTGGTATTTTTATCGACACATTGGTTATAGCTATCAGTTCCTTTTAAAGAATCACAGTTGGTCGTCAAAGTCACTAAATCCAAGCCCAGACAGCCAAATTCAGTTGTCATCACATAATAATGATCAAGATAAATATTACCACTAGAAGTCACTGATTTTTCATAAAGACAAACATTTAATCCGTTGGCTTGAATCGCTTGGCTAGTTGCCCCGGTCCCTAAGGAAGGACAATCTTTAGTAAAAGAAGTAACATCACAATCAAAAACTACCAGTTTAGGTTCATTCTTTAAAAAATTACTGGGATATTGAAAAGTAAATTTTGTTTTGGGGTCTTGAAAAGTTTTCCATTTAGTAATATCAGTTAAGGAGGTAGAAGTTGTCGTATTAATATTATTAGAAGAAGTAGTTGTTGGAGAAGAAATGGGATTCAAAAGAGTAGTTGGAGTGGTTTGGTTAACTTGGTTTAAAACAGCAATCTTGGCGCTATTAATTAAGGCAAAATAGATGCTAGCCCCAATAATTAAAGCAGCGATGATAATGGCCAAAAATATTTTAGTAGAAGGGTTCATATTTTTATTATTTATTTTATTATCCTTTTATTTTATCACAAACGAGAGAATATTTAAATCAAAGAAAATAATTTTATTTAAATTGTTTGAGGATTTGAAAATCTTCTTCTAAAGTCTTTTCCATATTAGGATTATAAACAGCTACTGCAGGGTGATAAAAAGAAATAATAGTAATATTAGGATTTAGAGGACTTTGAAATAATTTTCCATGAATTTTACTAATGCCTTCTATTTCGTTTTCTAATCCAAATTTTTCCATAAGAAATCTCATTGAATATCGCCCCAAAGAACAGATTATTTTTGGTTTTATTATTTCAATTTGTCTCTCTAAATAAGGCACGCAAGCTACAATTTCTTCCGGCAAAGGGTCTCGATTTTGAGGCGGTCTGTCTTTTAATAAGTTAGTAATATAAACATCCTTTCTCTCTATTCCCGCTGATTTTAGTAACTTATCTAAAACTTTGCCTGCTGCTCCGCAAAAAGGCCTGCCTGATTTAGCTTCTTGCAGCCCTGGGGCTTCCCCAATAAACATTATTTTAGCTTGGTGGCTTCCTTCTCCAATAACAGGATAATATTTATTGTTTGATCTTTCCTGAAAAAGAGGGCATTTTTGACATTTTAATACCTCTTCTTTAATTTTCTTTAATTCTCCATCTCTTTCCATTTAAGTTAGTTCAAAATTTACTGTTTTATTATAACACAAGCATTAGAATGACTTTAGTTAAAACATTTTATTCTTCTACCTCTATTCCTACAGGACAATGGTCAGAACCCATCGCCTCTTTTAAAATAAAAGCCTTTTTTAATTGAGTTTTTAATTTTGAGGAAATAAAAATATAATCTATTCTCCAGCCTAAATCTCTTTCCCTGGCTTTAAACATATAAGGCCACCAGGTGTAATGACCCCCGTCCCGATGAAATTTCCGAAAACTATCAATAAATCCCAAATTAATTATTTCATCAATCTGTTGTCTTTCCTCAGGGGTAAACATAATATTATTCTGATTTTCTAAAGGACGAGCTAAATCAATTTCTTGGTGGGCAATATTAAAATCACCTAGTACTATTAATTTTTTATCCTTGAGATTGTTTAAATATTGAAGAAGATAATGGTAAACCTCTAATTTATACTGAAGATTCTCTTTTTGTCTTCCGCCGTGCGGCAAATAAAGATTAATCAAAATGAAATCATTATAGTCTAATCTTAGGATTCTTCCCTCTTCATCGAACTTTTGAAATCCTAGTTTGGTCTCTACTTTTAATGGTTTTTGTTTGCTATAAACAGCCACCCCAGAATATCCTTTTTTAATTGCAGGATTAAAATAAGAATAATAATTGTCTATTTGAAGAAGTTCTTGGGGAATTTGTTCCTCTTGCGCTTTTATTTCCTGTAAACAAACAAGATCAGCTTTGGTTTTAGAAAACCAGTCTAAAAAATTCTTTTGATAAATCGACCTAATGCCATTAATATTCCAAGAAATAATTTTCATATTAGATATCAAAACTTAATTCTAAAATTATAAAACTTTATTAATTTTCTTTTCTTTATGTATTACAACCCCACCAGCTGAAATTTCGTGAAATAATTTGAATTTTACAATGTCCATAATATTTATATTATATCATTACTTAAGTATAAATTAAAAAACCTCCTATTATTAATAGAAGGTTTCTGAAACTAAAAGACAGGAGAGCAATATTAGGAATTATCTAAAATGGCTAAGATAACAAATCTTACCATTTATGAAGTTATTAAATAATTTCAATCAAATTAAAAAGCCTCTTAAAGAGGCCTTCATGGGGGTGGCTAGAGGGATTCGAACCCTCGCTGGCAGTTCCACAGACTGCCGTGCTAACCATTACACCATAGCCACCATCACAAAATAAATTTTTAATTTTTAAACAGTTTTTAATTTTTAATTTACAATTTTTAATTATTTAATATCTGCTCCTAAATTAATCAATCTTTCTTTTAAATTTTCATAACCCCTTTCGATTATTTCGATGCCAGTCAGTTCTGATTGACCTTCAGCAATTAAAGCTGCAATTACATAAGAAAAACCAGCGCGCAAATCAGGAACTTCTATTCTTGCTCCTTTTAAAGGAGTAGGACCGACAATGATTGCACTGTGCAAATAATCACGATGGGCAAAACGACATGGTTTTCCACCTAAGCATTCAGAAAAAAGATATATTTTAGCTCCCATTTTGTTTAAAGCATCAGTATAGCCAAAACGATTTTCATATACAGTTTCATGAATTACCGAAACTCCTTCTGCCTGTGTTAAAACAATTGTAAAGGGCTGCTGCCAATCTGTCATAAAACCAGGATGAACATCTGTTTCCAAAGCAACACCTTTAAATTTATTGCTATCATTATTAAAGAATCTAATACCATTAGGTTCGATTGTAAAGTTACCACCAATTTTTCTGACCCAGTTCAAAAAAGTAATTATATATTTCTGATCTAATCCTTTAATTATTATATCTCCTCTATTAGCTAATGCCAATGAAGCAAAAGATACTGCTTCATTTCTATCAGCCATCGCTTTGTAATGAGCTCCATGAAGTTCTTTAACCCCTTCAATGATCCAGGTGCGGTTTATATCTTGATAAATAATTGCTCCCATTGCTTGTAAAAAAAGTGCTAAATCTTCGATCTCAGGTTCGATAGCTGCATTTTCGATTACAGTTGTTCCTTTAGCTAAAACTGCACCCATAATAATATTTTCTGTCGCGCCTACGCTAGGATATTCTAAACGAATTCTTGTTCCTTTTAAAGTATCTGCCTCTGCTCGATAAACCATTTCTTCAAAATTTATTTTTGCTCCTAGTTTTTCGTAACCATCAATGTGAAAATTTACTGGCCTTTCACCAACATGACATCCACCTAAAGTAGGAATTACAGCTTTATGAAAACGATGAAGTAAGGGACCAAAAAATAGAATAGGAACTCTATTTTTACCACTATCTTTTATCGGTACTTCAAAAGTATTAATTGAAGTTGGATCTATTTCTAAAACATTTCTATCAAGCCATTTATATTGAACCCCTAAAGATTGACAGATATTTAAAGTTACTTCAACATCACCAATACGAGGAACATTTTCTAAAATTGACTTTGAATTACCTAATAAAGAAGCAATCATAATCTTAGTAGCAGCATTTTTCGCTCCAGCTAGAGAAATTTCTCCTTTAAGACTTTTCCCTCCAATAATTGTATATGATTTGTCCATAGAACTTATTATATATTATATGCTATTTAGTCTTTTCTTTCAAGATATTTTCTGCTATAATTTTTAAAGCCCCCCATAGCTCAATGGATAGAGCGCGGGCCTTCTAAGCCTGAAATCGAGGTTCGACTCCTCGTGGGGGGACTTTCTCGGGCTGTGGCGCAGTGGCTTAGCGCGTCTGCTTTGGGAGCAGAAGGTCGTGGGTTCAAGTCCCACCAGCCCGACTAAATTAAAATCCAGTCTTAAGACTGGATTTTTAATTTAATTGTAATTAAGGAACGAAGTGCGAATCTTTTTGAGCAAAATTCTGACCGATCTGTACATCGCCTTCTGCAACGTGCACCCATCCACCCACCGCCCAAAACGAGCGGGCGGGCAAAAATCCCTAGTGGGGAGACACCCAGACCCTCTTTCTTTTTGCCCATACGTATTGCCTGCTTCGCGGCTGAGCCAATGATTTTTATTTCTTTTGCTTAATTGTTGACTTTTATTTAAAAATTTCATATAGTAATAATGGTATGTTATTTTTATTGCTGTATATTAGTTATAGTAAAATTTTACTACAATGTCAAAAGAAATGTCAATAATTGCAAAAAATATAAAGAAATACCGAGAGAAAAAGGGTATATCTCAAGATAAGTTATCAAAACTTGCCGGTATTACTTTACATACAATCACAAAAATTGAGTCAGGGGCTACACCAGACCCCAGAATTGAAACCGTCAAAAAAATAGCCGACGCTTTAGGCGTTAGCATCGATGATTTGATAAAATAAAAGAGAATATGAATATTCAAAATGATGAAAACTTTAAAGGTAAAAGAATGATTAGTAGAGCTCAAGATATTAATACTTCGTGGGCATACAAGCAGACAGACAATACTAAAAAGAACAATCTTATTCTTTTAGATAATGTGCAGTTTATATATGAGTTAGCTCTTGCTCAGTTAGAGCTTGAATCTTTGAATGTAGATTTTCAGGTAACAAATGGTTTAAGGGAGTTTAAACTTTTAACCAATGCAAATTTAGACGAGATTATTAAAAGGACAGCTTACTTTAAAATAATTGACGGTAGATATACTGACTATTTTCGTATTATCCAAAAAAATAACACACGTTCAGTAAATCAGTATTTAACCCACTGGATTTACCCATACAAAGGAAAGTTCCACCCTCAGATGATAAGGGCTCTTTTAAATATTATTGGATTAAAGGAAGGCGACACCGTACTTGACCCCTTTATTGGCAGCGGCACAACAGCCGTTGAGGCACAGCTATTGGGAGTTAATTGTATTGGCATAGATATTTCACCCTTGTGTGTAATTCAGAGCAAAGTTAAAACAGAGAGTGTAGAAGTTATAGATGAAATTGAAAAAGTTAAAGAAGATATTCTAAATAAAGTCAACCCCGGGCTTTTTAATCAAGGGAGTAAATCGTTTTTAGAAGCGATTAATTCTTTGCCCGATAAAAAAGTAAAAAATTTTTACAAAATGGTTTATTTAGTGGCGGTAAGCGATAACGCCAGAAGGGGAAGAAATTTTGAACAATCATTTTATAAAAATTTGGATTTAATGATTAAATCAGTTAGAGATTTTCGAGATATCGCCAAAGAACTGAGTTTAAAATTAGGAGAGACAGAGATTAAAACTGGAGATTCTCGAAGTCTGTCTTTAAATAATGACAGTATTGATGGAATAATAACTTCTCCGCCTTATTCAATTGCTTTAGATTATGTGTCAAATGATGCTCATGCTTTAAAAGTATTAGGGTACGAGCTATCAGAAATTAGAGAAGAATTTATTGGGGTAAGAGGACGTGGTCCAGAAAGAATTAATTTATATAATGAAGATATGAAAAAAAGTTATGACGAAATGTATCGCGTTCTTAAGCCGGGAAAATTCGCTGCCATTGTTATTGGAAATGCAACTTATATGGGTGAGGAAGTTAAAACAGTTGAATTTACAATTAATTACTGCCAAAAAATTGGTTTTAAACTCATTAAAAATATAGATAAAATAATTTTTGGGCTATATAATGTTATGCAGAAGGAAAATATTTTAATCTTTCAAAAAGTTTGACCAAAAATATGGATAGTGAACAAGAAAAATATATAAAAGAGTTAGAAGAAACTATTTCCCAGTTCCTTAAGCCGTTAAAGAATATACCCTTTAAGATTGCCATTAAAGCAATGTCTGGTTGTAATGTAATTCCCTTTGATAAAAACAATCCGGATGATCAACAATTATTGAAAGATTTGGTTGAAGCAACAAAAATTGCATCAAGAAATGCAAATCAAAAAGGTATATTCACAAGAAGAGAAAATGAAGTTGGAAATCATATTGAACCATTTATGATTGAGGCCCTAAATAAAATCGGCCTTAAAGCAGATAGACCGGAAACAAAAGAGGGTAAGAAAAAAGTAGTGGGATATCCTGATATTTTTGTGAAAGATAGAAAAGGTAGGCCAAACTATATTGAGTGTAAAACTTATAATGAAAGAAATTATCAGACCACACAAAGATCATTCTATTTTTCGCCTGCGGAGAGACCAACAGATTTTAAAGTTATTTACGACGCAAGGCATTTAATCGTTAGCTTCAAAATTGAAAGAGCAGAACGAAAAGATAAAAGTGCCTTTGTCCCGATATACTGGAAAATTTTTAGCACAGATAATCTTATTGGACAAATTAAACACGAGTTTAATTCTACAAACAAACAAATGTATACAGAAGAAGCGTTATTGGCAGAAGGCAATGTTTTGTAAAAATCAAAAAATAAAAATAATTTCATAGTCCATGGAAAATAAAATTAAACACCTTGAATTTATTCAAACAATAATCAACAGAATGGCCAGTAATTCTTTTATAATAAAAGGATGGGCTATCACTTTGGTTGCTGCTTTATTCGCTTTATCTTCAAAAGATGCAAACAAAAATTATATTATCATTTCATTTTTGCCTGTTATATTTTTTGGATTTTGGATGGGTATTTTCTTTCGAGAGAAAGGGCTTTCCGTTGTTTATATGACAAAATTAGGAAATTAGACGAAAAGGAAATTGATTTTTCATTAGATATTTCAGAATGTAAAGAACGAAAAAATAATTGGTTTTGGTCGATTTTTTCGCATACCCTTTTCTTTTTCTATGTCTCTTTAATAGCTGTTATGATAATAATTTCTTATTTAATCAATTAAAATATGGCCAGACGGGTATTTTTTAGTTTTCATTACGAAAGAGATGTTTGGAGGGCTAATGTTGTAAGGAATAGTTGGGTGGCTAAACCTGATAGAGAAGAAGCCGGGTTTATTGATGTTGCTGAATTTGAAAAATTACAAAGACAAGGAGATGAAGCGGTAAAGCGGTGGATTAATACTCAAATAGAGGGTACCTCAGTGACTGCGGTTTTAATTGGTTACGAAACTCATATGCGACCGTGGGTAAGATATGAAATTATTAAAAGTTTTGATAAAGGTAATGGACAACTAGGAATTTATCTACATAAAATTAGAGATAGGAATAGAAATACTGATTATCAAGGAAAAAATCCGTTTGAATATCTTTTGCTTTCTATTGATAGAAATGGCAACTCAAAGTATTACGAATGGAATGGTTCTCAATGGATATTATTTAATAAATACCCCAACTATAGTAGAAGTTTTGATCAAAAATATTGGGACGAAGACTATCGGTTTTCTAAGATGTATCATATTTATAACTGGGTAGATGATGATGGTTTTAATAATTTAGGTAATTGGGTAGAAAAGGCTGCGAAAGATGCTGGAAGATAAAATCATCGGCTCGCCCGCGAAGCGGGCAGGCAGGCGGGCATTTAAAATTAAACTCCCTAAAATTCTCTTTACATTATCAAAATAATTTTATATCATAATTATAGATAGTGATTACTCTATACATACATACTATTATTTAAATACCACAATGTCAAAAAAGATTTCACAAATAGGCAAAAACATAAAAAAGTTAAGGAAACAAAAGGGTTTATAGTCTCTAATTTGCCCAAAATCGCTACGTATTTGCCCCATATTGCAATATTTGGCACTTGGCAATGTTTTATACGGTTAGATGTATTTTAGGGTAAATAGAGTTGCATACATCAATATTTTTTCTTGTCAACAATATTGGTTTTTGGTAGTATCGCATTTATAAAAACGGTGATTTACAAAAATGTATTTTGTATTTGGCTTGGTTGGCTAAAAAAGAATAAAAAAAGGAGTGGTTTATGAAGAAATTCTTATTTAGTGTTTTGGTTTTTGTTTTCTTTTTAGGCATTATTCAAACAGCAAAAGCAGATTTAACTCAAGATTGTTTTAATTATATTAAAGCTCAAGATTACCAAAGAGCCTTACAGTCAGGTCTTGAAGCAGTCAGAATTTATCCAAATAGTGTTGGTGCAAATTTCTG
>JBMFSN010000005.1:0-28602 GCA_049967535.1 Minisyncoccia bacterium
CCAGGTTTAGGCATTACTTGAGGACAAGCTTTACCCTTAATTTCTTCTTTATTGACACAACTCATACCACACCAAGCGCAATCAGTATCTGTTTGGCATTCTTTTAATGCTGGATTTGGTCTTGGTTTAGGACTAGGAATAAATCTGCCAGTGATTTTCACCTCCAGAGCAGTGTAGGTATTATTAACCAAATCAGCACTTGCTACAACTTGATCATTTACTTTTAGATCGCTAAAGCTTCCTTCAGCAAAACCAGAAGTAGATGAAGTTCTAAGATAGAATTTAGTGTCTTGGGTAGCCTGTAAAGTAATAGGTTGTTCTTGGGGTTTACTAAAAATGGCACCGGTTATTTTTTGAAACCAGTTAAGATTTTTTACAAGAGAAAAACTGCCGGTGTTGGGGTTAGTACTGTCAATATTAATAGCTGTTACTTTACCAGTTAAAGTAGTAGAAGCGGCTAAAGCAGAAAAAGCAAAAACAAGACCCAAAACAACGCTTAAAAACAGATATTTCTTCATATTTATTGAATTTTATTTATTTTAACCTTATTTTTTTCGACCTTTAATTATCTCTATTATCTCTCCTTTTGAATTTGAAGTCAAGATGTGGTATTCTAATAAGAGATTTAAGTTATTAGTTATAAGTTATAAGTTGTAAGTTAATATTATGGATATTTTAGAAGATTTAAAAAGCCGCGGTTTGATTTATCAAGCCACTGACCTAGAAGAATTACAAAAGAGACTGAAAAAAGGCAAGATTGTTTTATACTGTGGATTTGATCCCACAGCCCCGAGTTTGCATATTGGGAATTTACTGCATTTAATTACTTTAAAAAGATTTGAAACTTATGGTCATCAGCCGATTATTTTAATTGGTGGAGGAACAGGGCTAATTGGAGACCCCAGCGGCAAAAAAGAAGAACGCCCTTTAAGCGAGGTAAAAACGGTTAAAATTTGGAAAAAGAAAATAGAAAATCAGGTAAAAAATATTTTTCAGGAGACAAAAAGCGAAGTGATTTTTGTTGATAATTATAGTTGGTTAAACAAGATTAAAACAATTGATTTTTTAAGGGAAATAGGCAAATATTTCACCATCCCCTATATGCTAGCCAAAGAATCGATTAGAAGCCGCTTAGAAGCCGGTATCTCCTTTACTGAATTTAGCTATATGCTTCTTCAAGCCTTTGATTTTTATAATTTGGCTGAAAAATATCATTGCGAATTGCAAATAGGAGGAAGTGACCAATGGGGTAATATTACTGCTGGCGTAGAACTAATAAAAAGAAAGTTAAACAAAGAAGTTTTTGGCCTCTCCTCTCCGCTAGTGACAAAATCTGACGGGGCTAAATTTGGCAAAACTGCTTCCGGAACAATTTGGCTTGATAAAGAATTAACTTCCCCTTACCAATTTTATCAGTTTTGGATTAATACTGATGACCGAGATGTAATCAATTATTTAAAGTTCTTTACTTTTTTATCTTTACCCGAAATAGAACAGTTAGCTCATAAAGTAAAAATACAGCCAGAGAAAAGAGAGGCCCAAAGGATTTTAGCCAGGGAAGCCACAAAAATTATTCACGGAGAAAAAGAAGCCCAAGAGGCAGAAAAGATTTCTCAAGCTTTATTTTATGGACAACTTCAAAGTTTAAAACTAAAAGAACTAGAAACTGCCTTCAAGGATGTTCCTTCTTTTGTTTTAAAAGAACCGTCCCCGATATTTTTATTGGATTTATTAGTAAAAGCAGGAATATCTTCCTCTAAGAGGCAAGCTCGAGAAGATATTCAAAATAAAATCATTAATATTAATGGCCAGATTTTTAATCAAATTGACCAAAAGATTGCTTTTGATATTTGCTTTTTTGGCAAATATTTGGTAATAAGGAAAGGAAAGAAAAATTATTACTTAGTCTCTTGGCTTAAACATTAATATTTTGTTATGAAGAAAATTAATTGGACAGTAATTATTATTGTCATTGTTTTACTGGCTTCTTTTATCGGTTACGGAAAGAGTGTTTTAAAGCAAAAAACAAATGTTCAGAATGATGATTGTCAGGGTAAAACTTTGCAAAATACCACCATTAAGGACGTTGAACCTTTAGGTAACACTACTAGTACTAATATATTAGAAATTTATTCTGATTATCAATGTCCCTTTTGTGCTCGCTATTACGTAGAAACAATCAAGCCATTTATAAAGGATTATGTTGATACCGGGAAAATAAAATTGATTTATCATGATATTGCCTTTGAGGGAGAACGTTCTCAATGGGCAGCTGAGGCAGGTCGATGCGCCAATGATCAAGGTAAGTTTTGGGAGTATCATGATAAAATTATGTCAACTCGCTACGAGACTAATAACACTCAAGTTTATGATAAAAATAATCTCGTTCAAGTAGCTAAAGACCTGGGTCTCGATGAATGTGAATTTACTTTATGTTTAAATTCCGGTAAATATACCAAAACTATTCAAGACGAAACCCAAGCAGCCTTAAATAAAATAAAGGGTACTCCTACCTCATTTTTAAATGGCCAAATTTTAGCTAATAGTAAAGGTGAAAGCTTAGGAGCAATGAACTATGAGGCCTTACAAACTCAAATTAATAAAATAATAACCCAATAAAAATATGCAAGTAAAAGTATATTCTACCCCTTCCTGTCCTTGGTGCCAGGCAACCAAAAATTTCTTAAAGGCCAATAATATTCCTTTTGAGGATATTGATGTTTCTCAAGATGAAAAAGCGGCTATGGAAATGGTGATGAAATCTGGCCAAATGGGAGTACCAGTTATTGATATTGATAACCAAATTGTTATTGGTTTTAATAAGCCTGTTCTAGAAGAACTTTTAGGGCTTAATAAAAATGATAAAAAAGAATCTTAATATTTCTTTTGTAGTCATTCTTGATAATATCCGCAGCACCTACAATGTAGGTGCTATTTTTAGAACCGCTGATGCTATTGGGGTATCTAAAATTTATTTGGTTGGTATTACACCAGCTCCTCCCAACCCCAAAATTAATAAAACGGCTTTAGGAGCGGAAAATTTTGTTGTCTATGAGAAAGTATCTCAAATAAGGCGTTTGATTAAAAAATTAAAAGAAGCGGGTTATCAAATAATGGCTTTGGAGCAATCCCAAAATTCTCTCAATTTATTTCAGTTACAAAAGCTCTTCTCAAAGAAAATAGCTTTGATTTTGGGTCCTGAAGTAGATGGTTTATCAAAACGTATTTTAAATCAAGTTGATAGCTGCGTAGAAATTCCTATGTTTGGCCATAAAGAATCTTTAAACGTTTCTGTGGCTTTTGGAATTGCTGGTTACTATCTAAAAAACCTCTTATATTAAAGTTTGGCTTTTATATATCAGATTTATTTGGTATAATTAAAATAATGAAGAAAAAGAATCTTTTATTTACTATTATTCTTGCGATTTCTTTGGTGGGAACAGTTCTTTGGGGCATTCCTTTAGGTATTTTTAATGCAAAATCCCCAACCTCTTCCATGCCTTCTACCTCTTTATCTAGTACCTTAACTATTCAACCAAATAAAACTATGGAGAAAAAAATTTTAATGGTGGTAGCTTTTAAAAATTTTAAAGATGAAGAATATTTTGTTACCAAAGAAGTTTTAGAGAAAGCAGGATTTTTTATTGATACCACTAGTAGCCAGAAAGGAACAGCCTTAGGAACAGAAGGAGGGGATGCTTATATCAATCTTTTACCAAGTGAAGTGTATCCTCGAGATTACGAAGCAGTAGTTTTTGTCGGGGGTGATGGTATGGCGAAAGAATTAGATAATAAAGATTTTCAGAATTTGGCTCACGAATTTGTTGATAGTAATGAAACAGTAGCAGCTATTTGTGTTGCCCCAGCCTTACTGGCAAAAGCTAATTTATTGAAAGGAGTTAAAGCAACGGTTTGGTCGTCTAACCTTAATAAGACTTTTGTGAAGATTTTACAAGAAAATGGCGCTCTTTATGAAAATAAATCTGTAGTTCAGGATGGAAAAATTATTACTGCCAATGGACCCGAAGCAGCTCAAGAATTTGGAGAAAAAATTGCGGAAGTATTAAATAAATAATAAGAAAGGGATTGTTTCAAATTAAAAATTATTTTAAAATTAAAAATTTAAAATTTTAAAATGTATGCGTATTGCAATTAATGGTTTTGGAAGAATTGGTCGAGCTTTTTTTAAACAAGTCTTAGAAGACTCTTTTTTACAAATTGTGGCTGTTAATGATTTAACAGATTTAAATAATATTATTTATCTTTTAAGAAGAGATACGGTTTATGGTTTTTATGACAAAAGTTTAGCTTATAGTATTTTTGATGGAAATAATAATGAATATCGGTTTGAAAAAACCAACCCCAAAGGAGAGTTTAATGTTGGAGGGAGTGATAATATTTTATATTTTCAAGAAAAAGATCCCAAGAACTTGCCCTGGAAAGATTTAGCCATAGATGTGGTCATTGAGGCTACCGGGGTTTTTGAAAATTATAATGCCGCCAAAGCCCATCTTGAAGCAGGAGCGAAAAAGGTTATTATCACCGCCCCAGCCAAAGGAGAGGAAGGAAAAGATGGAAGAATTATTCTTCTTAATATTAACGAAAACGAAATGAATGATTTTCCAGTTGTTTCCAATGGCTCTTGCACTACCAATGCCGTCAGTCCAGTGTTAAAAGTTCTCCACGAAAAAATTGGCATTAAAAAAGCTCTTCTTAATACCATTCATGCTTATACTGCTACCCAGAATTTAGTTGATGGACCAGTAAAAGGCTCAGATTTTTTGCGAGGGCGAGCAGCCGCTTTAAACATTGTTCCCTCTACTACAGGAGCAGCCATTAGTGTTACTAAAGCGATAAAAGAATTAGAAGGAAAATTTGATGGCTTGGCTATTCGAGTGCCAGTGGCTTGTGGCTCTTTAGCTGACATCACGTTTCTCAGCCAAAAAGAAACCTCTGTAGAGGAAATAAATAAAGTTTTAATTGAAGCGGCAGAGGAAGAAAAATGGAAAAAGATTTTAGCGGTTTATCAAGATCCTTTAGTTTCCTCAGATATTATTAAAGAAACTCATCCTGCTATTGTAGATTTGAATTTCACCAAAGTAGTTGATGAAGATTTAGTAAAGGTGTTAGTTTGGTACGATAATGAATGGGGTTATGCTTGGACTCTGGTAGAACAACTAAGAAGAATAAGTTTATAAAAAAGAAAAAGTTTTGCGAAATTTAATTTAAAATTTGTGATATGCTGTATCTTGGAGCAGACCATCGGGGGTATTATTTAAAAGAAGCAATTAAAAAATATTTGGCATCACGAAACATCGAATTTAAAGATCTAGGGAATTTAGAATATGAGAAAAATGATGATTATCCAGATTTGGCTAAAAAAGTAGCCAAAGCCGTTCAGGAAAATCCCCAAAAAAATAGAGGTATTTTAATTTGTGGAACTGGTATTGGGGTGTCTATTACAGCTAATAAATTTAAAAATATTCGAGCAGGGCTTTGTCTTTCGAGTTGGATAGCCCAGAAAGCGCGGGAGGATGACGATATTAATATTGTATGTTTAGCGGCTGATTTAACTGATGAAAATACCGCTTTTCATATTGTTTATACTTTTTTAACAACCCAGTTTCTTAATAAGACTAAGTACAAAAGAAGGATAAAAAAAATAGAGTTATAAAATCATAATTTTTATTACATATGTTTCTTCCTTTTTTTTCTCAAGGGCCTAAAAAAGATATTATTCCGGTTATTAATGTTAAAACAAGACAAAAATTTGAAGAAAGGCTTCGTCAATTATCTAAATTTTCAGGAATTTTTCAAATTGATGTAGCAGATGGAATCTTTACTCCTTGGAAAAATTGGAATAGCCCAGAAGAGCTTAAGACCTTTAAAGGTCTTAGAGACAAGTTTGAGCTTCATCTTATGATTCAAAATTTGGAAACAATGGTTCCTCTTTGGTTGGAAACGAGACCTAAAAGAATTATTGTTCACCAAGAGGCAGTAAAAGATTTCGAAGCTCTAAAAAAAATGTGCCAAGAAGCCAAAGTTGAATTAGCCTTGGCTTTAAAACCAGAAACATTGCTTGATTCAATAAAACCTTATTTAAAATCAATTAATTATCTCGTTTTTTTAAGCGTCAGCCCCGGGCCTTCTGGCCAGAAATTTGAATGGTATGTTTTAGACAAAATTCAAGAGTTAAGAAAACAAAACTCCACCATTAACATTGAAATTGATGGAGGGGTTAATGAAGATAATATTTTAGAAATAGCCAGGGCAGGAGTTAATTATTTTGCCATTGGCTCCGCGATTTTCGAGAGTCCTAACCCCAAGGATAAAATTGTATTTTTCCAAAAAATGCTTTATGAAAATAAAGACAACAAAAGATAATTTAACACAACTACAACAATTAGCTCAGAAAATTCGCCAAGAAATTATTCAAATGCTTTTAGAGGCGAAATCAGGCCATTGTGCTGGCCCCTTAGGAGCAGTGGAACAGTATGTAGCTTTGTATTTTGGCGGCATCTTGAAATACGACCCTCAAAATCCTGATTGGCCAGAGCGAGACAGAGTAGTTGTTTCTAATGGTCATTATGCCCCTTTACTTTATACCGTTTTAGCTTATGCTGGCTATTTTAATAAAGAAGAATTAAAAACTTTAAGAAAATTAGGCTCACGTTTACAGGGCCACCCCAGCCGCTTAAGTTTACCAGGAATTGAAACTTCTTCTGGTCCGGTAGGTGAAGGGTTATCTCAAGCAGTGGGGATGGCCATTGGTTTAAAATTAAGTGGAATAAAATCGCAAGTTTATTGCTTAATGGGTGACGGCGAACAAGACTGTGGTAATACTTGGGAAGCAGCGATGTTGGCTTCTAAATACCAATTAGACAATTTAACAATCTTAATTGACCGCAATAATATTCAAATTGATGGCTTCACGGAAAAAGTCATGCCCTTAGAACCTCTCAAAGAAAAATATGAAGCTTTTGGTTTTAAAGTTTTAGAAGTAGATGGCCATAATATTGAAGAAATTATTAATGCTTTAAATAAAGCAAAATCAATTTTTTCCAAACCAGTTGTAATTATTTGCCATACCATTCCGGGTAAGGGAATTAATTTTATGGAATGGGAATACGAGTGGCATGGCAAAGTGCCTAATTCTCACGAAGCAGAAGAAGCTTTAAGGCAATTACGTAATCTAAAAGGAAAAATTCAATCTGAATTAGATTAATTTAATTATGTTAAATCCAGAATTAAATTTAAATCTTGATATTTTTTCTTCACCAGTTAAGAAATCTTTGCGCGATGGTTTTGGTGAAGGTTTAGTTTTAGCTGGCGAATTGAATAAAAACGTTGTGACTTTATGTGCTGATGTCACTGATTCTTTAAGAATGCATTTATTTAAAAACAGATTCCCCGAGAGATTTATTGAAATAGGAATTGCCGAACAAAATATGGTAGGGGTTGCCTCTGGTCTAGCCAGTACGGGTAAAATTCCAGTAATAGGAGCTTATGCTGTTTTTTCACCAGGAAGAAATTGGGAACAAATTAGAACCAGTATTTGTTATAATCAGCAAAAAGTAATTATTGTTGGCTCTCATGCCGGTTTAAATATTGGCCCAGATGGGGCAACACATCAAGCCTTGGAAGATATTGCTCTAACGAGAGTTTTGCCTCACTTAGCCGTGATTAGTCCGAGCGATGCTTTGGAAGCAAAGAAAGCCATTTTAAAAGCAATTGAATACCCCACTTCAGTATATCTTCGTTTACCGCGAGAGTCCTCTCCAATTCTAACAACCGAAACAACTCCTTTTGAAATTGGAAAATCACAAGTTTTCTGGCTACCAAATGAAGAAGAACAGTTCTCCGGTATTATTATTTTTGCCAGTGGTTTATTAGTTTTTGAAGCTTTAAAAGCTGCTCAAGAATTAGAAAGGGAAGGAATTAAAGTTACGGTAATTAATAATTCTGCAATAAAGCCATTAGATAAAGATTTAATTTTAGAGTGGGCTAAAAAATCCAAAGCAATAATTACCTTAGAAGAACACCAAATGGCTGGTGGTATGGGTTCAGCTATCTCCGAATTTTTAAGCGCCAATTATCCCATAAAAATGTATTTTATGGGAGTAAATGATGCTTTTGGTGAATCTGGTACTGCGGAAGAATTAATTAAGAAACATCAATTGGATTCCCAAAGTATTAAAAATAAAGTGAAAGAAATTATTTAAAAATTATAAAATTAAAAATTAATTAGGTTTATGAAAAATTATTTGACGCCGTTTTTAAAAAATAATAAAGCTATGTTTTTGGCTTATGATCATGGTTTTGAACATGGACCCAAAGATTTGATTAATAAAAGTTTTGACCCTAATTATATTTTGGATTTAGCAGTTCAAGGTGGTTTTACAGGCATTATTTTGCAAAAAGGAATTGCAGAAAAATATTATTTTAACACAAAGTATCAAAAGAAAATTCCTCTAATCATAAAAATTAATGGCAAAACAAATTTAAAGACCGATGAAGAACCCTATAGTCCCATTAATTGCAGTGTTAATTATGCAAAAAAATTAGGCGCTCAAGGAGTAGGTTATACTATTTATTTAGGAAGTGAATATGAAAATAAAATGTTTGAAGATTTTGGGAAAATTCAAGAAGAAGCCCATCAATTAAATATGGCGGCAATCGCTTGGATTTATCCCCGTGGGAAAGCTATTTTAAAAGAAAATGATTCGGAAATTATTAAATATGCTAGTCGGATTGGCCTAGAATTAGGAGCTGATTTAATAAAAATTAAATATCCTGATAATGATGAAGTTTTAAAAGAAATTGTTAAATTTAGTGGCAAAACAAAAGTAGTTTTATCAGGAGGAGAAAAAGACACCGAAGAAGAATTTTTAGCAAAAGTGAAAAAAGTAATGGAAAGGGGCTTTATTGGAATAGCTGTCGGAAGAAATGTTTGGCAAAGAGAGAACGCCCTAGAAATTAGCGAGAAAATAAAACAAATTATTTTTTAAATTCTTAGAGCAAGCGAAGGACTGAAGAAAGTATATTTTTGAGCGATTCTTGCTTTTTTAGCAGAATTTCGCTATGATAAAAGGACTATGGAGACATTAACTTTAAAAACAAAAACAAGGAAAGTATTTGGGAAAAAGAACAAATCTCTCAGAGAACAAGAAATTCTTCCGGGGATAGTTTATGGTAGGAAAACAAAGCCTCTAGCCTTAGAAATGAATTTGAAGGAATTTTTAAATTTATATCGCCAAGCGGGAGAAACTGATTTAATCAATTTATCAATTGACAACGAAGGAAAGGAATTAAGAAAACAAGTTTTAATTCAGGCTATTGACCGAGATTTTGTTACCAGTCAACCTATCCATGTTGATTTTTACGAGGTAGAAATGGATAAACCAGTCACTACCCATGTACCTTTAGTTTTTATTAACGAAGCTCCGGCAACAAAGACTGGCGGAGTTCTAGTTAAATCGATGGACGAAATAGAAATAGAAGCCTTGCCGAAAGATTTGCCTCATGCTATTGAAGTTGATATTTCTTCCCTTGATGCCTTTGATAAAACTATCTATATTCGTGATATTAAAATTCCTCAAGGAGTAAAGGTTTTAGTAAAAGAAGATACCCCTATCATAACAGTTAGTGCTCCTATTACCGAGGAAGAGCTCAAAGCTGAATTAGGAGAAGAAAAAACAGTGAGTGAAGTAGAGGTAGAAGGAGAGAAAAAACCAGAGGAAACTGAAGGAGGAAAAAAGGTAGCAACTGAAGATAAAGAAAATACTCCGGAAGAAGGTAAAAAAGAAGAAAAATAATAAGATGATCAAATCTTTTGAAAGGAAAAAGGTTATTGATATTAAAGCCCCGCTTTCTTCTCATCCTCCTTCCTTTGATCAAAATTCTAAACATTTTTCCATTAGCTTATCAAAAGGAAGGGAATTTTTAGTCCGCATTTCTTTTTTATTTTTTATCTGCTTGTTTTCTTTTTTTAGCGTGGGGTTAATGACTGCCTCGGCTCCTATTTTTCTTTATCCTCGTGAAGTCGAGGCTCAGTTTGACGAAGAAAAGGCTCAATTAGAAAAACAATTAGCCGAGATTGAACAAGAAATTGCTCAGCAAGAAAAGATTTTGGCTACCACCCAGCAACAAAAAGCAACTTTACAGAATAAAATTAATCAGCTAAAACAACAAGCCAGTAAATTAGCTTTACAGATTAAATCAACTAACGTCAATTTAAATTATTTGAATGTTCAAATAGACGAAACAACAGCTTCTATTGCTAAGACTACTAATTCTATTAATCAAACTAAAGATAATTTAGCTAGTTTACTTCAGTCTTTATACCAATTAAAACAAACTTCTTTGGTTGAAATGCTTTTAGGAACTAACCAATTAAGTGAGTTTTTCGATTACGCTAATGCCTTAAATAGCCTACAAGAAAAAATACAAAATAATATCACAGAGTTAAATAATTTAAGAGTAACTTTAGATAACCAAAATCAAAAATTATCTTCAGATAGAGAAGCTACTCAGTCTCTTTTAGCAATGCAACTTTTGCAAAAAGATAAACTTGCTCAAACTCAAAAAGAGCAGTCAAATTTATTAGATATTACTAAAGGTAATGAAGCCAAATATCAGCAAATACTTCAGGCTTCGAGACAAAAAGCTAATGAAATACGTAGTAGAATTTATGATTTATTGGGAGTGAAAACCCAAGTGACTTTTGGTGAGGCTTTGGATATTGCTAATTGGGTAAGTTCGCGTCTTAATATTCGCCCAGCCTTTCTTTTGGCTATTTTAACTCAAGAATCTAATTTAGGAAAAAATGTTGGAACTTGTAATCGCCCCGGTGATCCTTATGAAAAAAGTTGGCAGGTAGTAATGAAACCAGATAGCCGTGATGCTTTTGTTCAAATCACTAAAGAGTTAGGTCTTGACCCTAATACCACTCCTATTTCTTGTCCTATTAATGATCCCAAAAGAGGAATGATTGCCGGAAAAAATAGTTGGGGTGGTGCTATGGGGCCAGCCCAGTTTATGCCTAAGACCTGGTTAGCTTATAAGGATAAAGTAGCTCAAACTACTGGTCATACTACTCCCAATCCTTGGGACGTGAGAGACTCTTTTACTGCGGCTGCTTTGTATTTAGCTAATTGGGGGGCAACTCAAAAAACTTCTAATGCAGAATGGCGAGCAGCTATGATTTATTTTTCCGGTTCTACTAATACTCGTTATCGTTTTTATGGAGATAATGTGATGGCGATTGCCAGCAAATACGAGCAAGATATTGCTGCTTTACAGCAAGTGGCTACTCGTTAACCACTTGAATTTTTTATTTTTTTCAGTATAATAAATATATTATGGCTCAATGTTATTTTTGTTCGCAAAATATAGATACAATAGACTATAAAGATGTTAATAATCTCAAGCGTTTTATTTCTGGGCAAATGAAGATTTATCCCCGAAGAAAAACTGGACTTTGTGCTAAACACCAAAGACAATTAAAGACCGCTATTAAACGAGCAAGAGTTAACGGTCTTTTGCCTTTTATTGCAGATTAATGTTTTTGAGAAGAGTTTTTAGAAATGTCTTATCTTAGACTCTAGACTTCTAAAAGCTCTTTTTTTATGTTAAAATATTGCTAATGGCTAAAAGAAATAAAGACACAAAGAATAAACACGAAGAAGTTAAATTACCTTTAGAAAAGGAAAATCTTCTAGCTCCAGAAATCAAAAACAGTATTTTGGCTATTTTATTTTTTGCTTTATCCTTAATTTTGATTTTGAGTTTTTTTAATCTAGCTGGTTCTTTAGGTAAGTTTATTTTTAAAATATTTGATTATCTTTTGGGTTGGGGCTATTTTCTTTTGCCCATCCTTCTTTTAACCATTGCTTTTAATTTTTTTCGTTCTTGGACAGAAAAAATTAATTTCAATAAAATTACTTTAATAGGAGCCCTTTTAGTTTTATTTTCTAGCCTTTCCATTTTGGAATTATTTTCTCCTTTAACTGGGGGAGTTATTGGAAAAATAGGAGCCTCTCTTCAAAATATTTTAGGACTTTGGGCTTCTTTGATTGTTTATTTTGCGTTTTTAATTTCAGGCCTGCTTTTAACCTTTAACACTCCTTTAAAAATTCCTTCTTTTGTTTTAAAACGGAAAGAAAATTTAATTGTTAATCCTCTGCCTCAAAGTGTAGAAAATCAAGAAACACCTGCCTTGTTGCCAGATAGTCAAGGGGAGGGGAAAGAAGAACCAGTAAAACAATCAGAAGAATCGAAAACTATCAGTGAGGAGAAAAAAAGAGAAAATCACTTTCCTTTAAAGGTAAGAGGCAATTATGTTGTTCCTTCTTTGGACTTATTAGAAAGTGGCAGTGCTAAACCAACAGTAGGAGACATTAGAGCCAATGCCAATATTATTAAAAGAACTTTAGAAAATTTTGGGATTGTAGTCGAAATGGGAGAAGTTAATGTTGGGCCAACCGTGACTCAATATACCTTAAAACCAAGTGAGGGAGTAAAGTTAGCCAGTATTACTTCTTTACAAAATGATTTGGCTTTAGCCTTAGCTGCTCATCCTTTAAGAATTGAGGCTCCTATTCCTGGTAAATCTTTAGTAGGAATTGAAGTGCCCAATAAAGCTGTGGCTTTAGTAAGATTAGGAAATATTTTAAAAGAAATTAATTTTCAAAAAGATACTCCGGCTTTAGCCATGGCTTTGGGAAGAGATGTTGAAGGGAAGGTAATTACAGCAGATTTAAGTAAAATGCCTCATTTATTAATTGCTGGTTCAACCGGTTCAGGTAAAAGCGTTTGCATTCACTCTATTGTCAGTGGGTTTCTTTTAAAAAATTCTCCTAACAGTTTGCGATTAATTTTAATTGATCCTAAACGAGTAGAACTAGCCCGCTACAATGGTATCCCTCATCTTTTGACTCCAGTTATTACCGATAATAAAAAGGTATTACCAGTATTACGTTGGGTGATTAATGAAATGAATCGTCGCTATGACCTTTTGTCTGATTATCAGGCTCGTGATATCGAAAGTTATAATCTTAAAGCTTTAGATAAAAAAGAAGAGCCTTTGCCTTATTTAGTAATTATTATTGACGAATTAGCAGATTTAATGATTTATTATGGCCGAGATTTAGAGACTTTTATTATTAGAATTGCTCAAATGGCAAGAGCTACCGGGATTCATTTAATTTTGTCTACCCAAAGACCCTCAGTAGAAGTCATCACTGGTCTCATCAAAGCTAATATTACGGCAAGGATTGCTTTTCAAGTAGCCTCTCAAGTTGATTCTCGAACGATTTTAGATATGGCTGGAGCAGAAAAATTATTAGGTCATGGTGATATGCTTTTCTTATCACCGGAATCTTCTAAGCCACGCCGTGTTCAGGGGGCTTATATTTCTGAGAATGAAATTGATAAATTAGTAGAATGGATTAATAAAAATTCTCAGAATATTGAAGCTAATAGCTTATCCAGCGATTTACAAGGGTTCTTGACAGAATCTATGTCCCCTCAAGAGCAAATTGATTTAGATTCTTTAGAAGAAGATGAAGATAGCTTATATCCAGAAGCCTATGATGTAGTAGTGAAGGCTCAAAAAGCTTCTGCCTCTCTTCTTCAAAGACGTTTAAAAATTGGTTATGCCAGAGCAGCTCGTTTATTAGATCTTTTAGAAGGACGAGGGGTTATTGGCAAAGGGGAAGGGGCTAAACCACGAGAAGTTTTTGTCAAAGATAATAATCTTTCAGAATAAAACACTTGTTATGGGCTATGTTTCAAATAAAAAAATAGAAGAAAAAACTTGTGGCTCGGTTTTAAGACAGACACGGGAACAGAGAGGTATTACCCTTGAAAAAGTTAGCCAAGATTTAAAAATAATAAAATCGCTATTGGAAGCGATTGAAAAAAACCAATACCAGAAATTACCTCCCCCGGTTTATTTAAAAAAAATTATTAGTCAATATAGCCATTATCTTCATCTAGAGGAAAAAGATATTTTAGATTTATATCAAAAAAGCAATGGACGACATCTTTCTTCTGGCAATGAGGATAATTTACCTCAAAATAGATTTCATCTTTATCATTCACCCATTATTCAGTTTTTGATCGTTGCTTTTCGTCGATTATTGAAATTTACTTTTCTGATTTTTATTTTAGGCTACTGTCTCTTTGAAGTACTCCAGTTTATTTTACCTGCCCAAATTATCCTTTATTATCCACCCTCTAATTTTAATACCTCTAATCCTAATTTGGTTATTTCTGGTAAAGTTATAAGAGGGAAAATATTATATTTTCAAGGGCAGGAAATTACTTTTGATAACCAAGGCTTGTTTCAGACCTCATTAAGCTTGAATCCTGGAATGAACACTCTTAATTTAAAAGCAATAAACGCTCTAGGCAAAGAAACTGATTTAACTCAGGATGTTATTTTGTCTAATTAATTTTTAGGGAGTTGAATGAGTTTGCTAAATTACAAAAAAATTGGTAAACTAAAAGAAGAAAAACGGGCTCAACTTTAAACACTATTAAAATGGCTAAAAACTCAGATAAAAAAGAAAAAGAAACGGGGGATAATTTAGAGGAAACTCTTAAAGACTTAAGGGAGAAATTTGGGGAAGGTTCTATTATGCGCTTAGGCGAAGTAAGAAAGGTAGATGTTGATGTGGTTCACACTGGTTCACCTTCTTTAGATGAGGCTTTAGGAGTAGGGGGAGTGCCAAGAGGAAGAATTATAGAAATTTATGGCTCAGAATCTTCTGGAAAAACTACTTTAACTTTGCATATTATTGCCGAAGTACAAAAACAAGGCGGAAAAGCGGCTTTTATTGATACAGAGCATGCCCTGGACCCTGAATATGCCGAAAAGATTGGAGTTAAAGTGAAAGATCTACTTATTGCTCAGCCAGATAATGGAGAACAGGCTTTAGATATTGTTGAGGCTTTAGTTCGCTCTGGCTCTGTTGATGTTATTATTATCGATTCAGTAGCGGCTCTTACCCCAAGAGCAGAATTAGAAGGAGAAATGGGTGATCAACATATTGGACTTCAGGCACGACTGATGGGGCAAGCTTTAAGAAAATTAGCGGCTATTACTAGTAAAGCTAAAACCATTATTATTTTTACCAATCAAACTAGAATGCAAATTGGAGGCATGACCTTTGGTAATCCTATAACTACTCCAGGAGGAAAGGCTTTAAAATTTTATGCTTCAGTAAGGATAGAATTAAGAAGAATTGCTCAAATTAAAAAAGGAGACGCAATTATTGGTTCTCGAGTGAAAGCTAAAATAGTAAAAAACAAAGTTGCCGCTCCTTTTAAGGAAGCAGAATTTGATATTATATATAATCAAGGTATTTCTTATTATGGAGATCTTTTAAATTTGGCTTTTAAAAAAGGAGTAATTACCAAATCTGGGATGACTTATTCTTTTAAAGATGAAAAATTAGGAGCGAGCTTTGATAAAGCAGTGGAATTTTTGAAGGCCAACCCCCCGGTAGTTAAAGAAATATTAAAACAAATTAACGAAGCTAATTAAAACTATGGATAAACAAAAATACGAATTATCTTTTTGGGTCACTTCTTCTCTAAACGAGTCAGAAGCAGAAGCCTTGTTCAATGACATAACCCAAAAAATAGAAAAATTGAGTTATCAAATACTTAATAATCAAATTCCTCAATTAAAACCGTTAAGTTATAAAATTCATGGAGAAACGAGTGGTTATTTTTCTTATATCCAATTTCAAGGAGAAGGTGATAATATTAATGAGTTAAGAAAGGAAATTCAATCAGAACAAAAAATTTTAAGATTTCTTTTGGCTAAAGTTCCTAGTATTAAACAACATATAAGAGAACCAAGAAGAGCACCCATTTCTAAAATGAAAGAAAACGTTTCTTCAAAAGAACCAGTTTCTCTTCCTAATGCTAACAAAGATAACAAAGAAATGAGTTTAGAAGAATTAGATCACAAATTAGATGAAATTTTAAAAGAAGAATAAGCCCTAAACTTGTTTGAGGTGGGGGTAAAGGCCGAACAAAAACGGAGGTAAATTTTAATCAAAATCAAATATGAACCTCAATAAAGTATTTTTAATTGGTAATCTTACAAGAGATGTTGTTTTAAGAACTACTCCTTCTGGCCAGTCAGTGGCTGATTTTGGAGTAGCTACTAATCGAGTTTGGTCTGGTTCTAACGGACAAAAACAACAAGAGGTAGAATTCCATAATATTGTCGTCTGGGGCAAAATGGCTGAATTATGTAATCAATATTTAGCCAAAGGGAGGATGGTTTTTATTGAAGGACGAATTAGAACAAGAAGTTGGCAAGATGCTAATAATCAAAAAAGATATAAAACAGAAATTATCGCCGAGAATATTCAGTTTGGTCCTAAAACAGTAAGAGAGGAAGGTCCATTAGATATGCCTCCTGATAATCATGTTAATGAATCTAGTAATGAAGATTTGCCTGTTTTAGAGGCTGATTCTAATGTAAATCCCGAGGAAGATGAAATTAGTTCTGAGGAAATTCCTTTTTAAGCTCCTCAATAACTTCTTCTAAGTTGCCATCGAGGATGCTATCAATGTTGTGCCAGGATTTTTTGATACGATGGTCGGTAATTCTATCTTGGGGAAAATTATAAGTTCTAATTTTTTCTGAGCGTTCAGCGTGACCAATTTGGTCGCGCCTTTCTTTTGTAGTTTGATTTATTTCTTTTTCTTGCTGTAATTCCCAAAGTTTATTTTTTAATATCTCTAAAGCTTTGGCGCGATTTTGTTTTTGGTATCTTTCACTCTGGCAAGAGACAACAAGACCAGTAGGCTTATGAGTTAAACGTACCGCACTTTCGACTTTTTGGACATTTTGACCTCCTGGGCCAGAAGAACGATAAAAAGTTTCCTCAATATCACCGGGCTTTATTTCAAGAGGAATATTTTCTACTTGAGGAAGAACAGCTACCGTAGCAGTAGAGGTATGGACTCGACCTGATTTTTCTGTTTCGGGAATTCTTTGAACTCGATGTACTCCTCCCTCAAATTTTAAATAATCATAAGCTTTAGAGCTATTAATTTCTAAAGTTCCCTCTTTTAATCCTCCTAAAGAAGTGAGATTTAAATCAATTGTATTAATAGGCCAATGTTGTTTAGTGGCATAATGCTCATACATCCTCAAAAGGTCTTGAGCAAAAAGAGCCGCTTCTTCTCCTCCTGTTCCTGCTCTAATCTCTAAAATAATACTTTTAATTTGAGGTTGATTTTTGGCTTTATTCTCCAAAAGAGCAAGAATTTGTTTTTTCTTTTCTTCATTTTTTTCAATTTCCTCATGAGCTAAATCTATTAATTCAGGTTCATTAGCTTCAGCTAGAATTTCTTGAGCCTCAAGAATCTTTTTTTCTGTTCGCTGTAAATCTTTTAAGAGATTAATTTGTTGCTCAATTTCTTTTAAACGAGAAGAAGTAGCTTCAAAATTACTGGAATTTGAAAGAAACTCAGGATCGCTGAGTTTCTTTAGGAGTTGTTCTTTTTCTTGGTTGAGTTCTTCCAGATCCATATTATTTTGTTTTGCTCTCTTTAGTTATCTTGGCCTTTTGTTTTGAAAGGCGGGTCTTTTTGGAAGGAGCTTTAGCCTTGAGGACTTCTGTTTTTTTCATTCGAGCCTCAAATTTTTGAACCCTACCAGCAGTGTCAATAATTTTATTTTGTCCAGTATAAAAAGGATGACATTGAGAACAAATTTCTACTTTCATACTTTGAACTGTTGAGCCAACAGTAAAATGAGCGCCACAGGCGCAAATGACTTCAGCTTTATCGTAATATTGTGGATGAAGATCTTTTTTCATACCTTAATATCATAGCAAATTAAGCAATAAAAATCAACTTGGGGCATGGAGGTTGATTCTTCTCTCTTTTTATGTTAAATTAAAGATTAATAATCTAAAGAAAAATTTATGGATGAAAATAATAAAAATGACCAGAAAGCGTTAATTCAAGATAATGAGCAAACCATTCAAGAAATGATGAAGGCTGGTTTGCATTATGGCCATAAAAAAACTTATAACCAACCCAAAGCTGATTATTTTACTATAAAAAGTTATGAAGATTTAAATGTGATTGATTTAAAGGAAACTATTAAAGCCCTAAACAAAGCTTTAGATTTTCTTAAAGAGATAGTACAAAAACAAGGAATAATCCTTTTTGTGGGAACAACTGCTAGCACTAAAGATTTAATTCAATCTTTAGCTCAAAAATTTAATTATCCTTATGTTAATGAACGTTGGTTAGGTGGCACTTTAACTAACTTTAAAACTTTAACTCAACGTATTAAAATCTTAAAAGAATTAGAAGAGAAAAAAGCTACCGGAGGTTGGGAGCAATACACCAAAAAAGAGAAAATGAACTTTGATAAAGAATTGATGCTTCTCCAGAAAAAATTTAACGGGGTAAGAAATTTAGATAAATTACCAGATGCAGTTTTTATTGTTGATACAGGAATAAATAATATCGTAGTAAGAGAAGCGCGTTTGTTAAATATTCCTATTGTTGGTATCCTTGATACAGACGATGATCCTACTTTGGTGGATTATCCTATTCCTGCTAATGATAGTGCTCGTTCCTCCATTCAGTATCTTCTCTCAAAAGTAGAATTAGCTTTAGAAGAAGGGCAAAAAACTGCCAATAATTTAGAAAATTCTTCAAAAGAAGGATCTCAAAAAGAAATAAATTAAAAACATATGATTTCATCAATTGATATTCAAAAATTAAGACAAGAAACCCAGGCTCCTGTTATGGAGTGTAAAAAAGCCCTAGAAGAAGCTAGTGGTGATTTTGAAAAAGCAAAAATTATTTTAAAGAAAAAAGGAGAGCTCAGGGCGGAAAAGAAACAAAGCAATGAAACAAAAAGCGGAATTGTTACTTCTTATATCCATGCCAATAATAGAGTAGGGACACTTTTAGAATTAAGATGCGAAACTGACTCGGTGGCTAATAATAATGATTTTAAAGCCTTGGCGCATGATTTGGCTATGCATATTACTGCTATGAATCCTCAGTTTATTTCTCAAGAATCAATTCCTAAAGAAATATTAGACCAAAAAATTAAAGAGTACCAAGACGAGATAAAAGATAGCCAGAAACCGCCTGAAATTATGGAAAAAATCATTAAAGGCAAATTAGATAAAGATTTAGAGGAAATTTGTTTATTAAATCAGATTTTCGTAAAGGATGAAACTAAACAAATTGGAGAACTTATCAAGGAAGCAACTGCTAAATTTGGAGAAAAAATCGAGGTAGCTCGTTTTATAAGATATGAAATATAAACAAAGTTTTTATTTGCCAATATAAAAAAGTTTTTATTTGCCAATATAAACAAGAGACTACTTAAGTTTAATTTTTATGTTTAATATTATTCCTCCTCTTCTGATTGTTTTGGGACTAGCCGGTTTAATCATTATTTTTAATAGAAAGGACCTGAAAGAGATAAAAATGATCGAGGAAAATCAATCTAAAATAGAAATAACTCAAAGATATTCCGCTATTTTTACAAAATGGCATCAGCTCTTTAATAAACAAAATTTCGAGCTAATTCAAACAAAATTATCTAATTTTTTTAATAAAGTACTTATTCGATTAAGGATTGTTATTTTGAGGCTAGACCATTTTCTTTTTCGTCAGCTAGAAAAAAGAAAAGGAGTAGAGAATGCTAATAAAGATAACCAAGACTTAAAGAAAAATGATAACAATTTATCAGCCCTAAACAAGAAATTTTCTTTTGAATTAGATAATCTTAATTCTTTATCGTCTTTGGATTTAGAGAAAGAAGAAAAAAAGTTGTTGAAATTATTTTTCAAAAAATCTTTAGAAGAATCATCTTTAATCAACTTAGCTCGCCTATACCTCTATAAAAAAGATTTTTCTTCTGCTCGTTGGGCTCTCCTTGAAGCCTATAGACTAAACCCAAAAGATAAAGTAATTAGAGATTTGTTGTCAGAATTACAAGAGAAAGAAATGGCACTTTGAAAACCTGCCTGCCAGTAGGCAGGGCAATCGTTTTGCGGAGGTAAAATTAGTCACTAATTTTGCCGAGATAGCTCAATTGGTAGAGCAACTGTTTTGTAAACAGTAGGTTGTGGGTTCGAGTCCCTCTCTCGGCTCTCGGTAAATATGGCAGGATAAATAATTTCCCATTTGAAGTCCGAGAGGTGATTCAGTGAAGCATTTTAACTGGGCAGGTGGCGGAGTAGACAAACGCTCGGGTCTGTAAAACCCGCGGCCTGACGGCCTTCGTAGGTGCAAATCCTACCCTGCCCACACAATACAATTTAAAAAATAAGCCCACGTAGCTCAGCTAGTAGAGCACATTCTTGGTAAGAATGAGGTCCGCGGTGCAAATCCGCGCGTGGGCTCCAAAATAAAATAATTTATTATGAAGAAAGAAAACATAATCAAGCTTCAGTGTACAGTGTGTAAGCACATTAATTATTACACTCACAAAAATAAAAAAACTGTTGAGCGTAAATTAGAATTAAACAAATATTGTCCCTGGTGCCACAAGCATACTTTGCATAAAGAAGCTAAAAAATAGCTTCTTTATGAAATTTTTAATTTTTAATTTTTAATTTTTTATTTTTTAAATTTAATTATTTAGACTTTATTTAAAATTTAGCCTTTAAAATTTAAATTATATTTCATATTCTATATTTTAAATACTAGATAATACTTTTGAAGTTTTATAGGGGCGTAGCTCAATTGGTAGAGTAGCGGTCTCCAAAACCGTTGGTTGCAGGTTCGAGTCCTGCCGCCCCTGCTGATTTTAAAGTTTCGAAAGATTACTTGATTTAAAAAGCCTCTCTTTAAGAGTCTTTTTAATTTGATTTACTTTATTTGAAATTTGGTTAGAATAGTAATAAGTCGATAAAAAATATAAAAAATAAAAATAATATGAATAAAAAAGGATTTGCTCCTCTCGTTATTGTCTTAATAGTTGCTCTTCTAGCTGCAGGAAGTATTACTGGGTATACATATTTTAAAAATAAACAACATTGTGAATTTGCAGAGTGTCCAACTACTACGACGACTAAATTTTTTCCTCGGGTAGGTGGGAATTGTAGTTTTGATTCATATAAAGGTACTTGTGAGGTTATTTCTATTGAACAATATACAGAGACAGATTTTCCTGGGCTGGTAGGCTATAAAGTTAAGGCTTCATTCAAACTTAATAAATCAGAACAAATTCAAAATAGTGGATTTTCACTTAGAAATCCAGAAATTGTAACTTTTTCATTTCCCCCTGCTATTAATGCTAAAGCATGTATTGATAAATACAAAATCCAAAAAAAATCAATTTTGCCCTGTACATTAGAAATAGAAACTATTGGCACTTGCACTCCAGAGATATTTAGACTAGATAATATTGGTGAAGAGTGTTTGTACCACTAAAACAGGTTCTAACGTCGTTCATTAGATCCTGCCTACTACATTTTTTATCGAGGGACCAAGGGGCATCAAAAACACGGGTACAGGGCCTCTATTGACTAAATATGACTAATGTTGTATCTTTGTAATACTCTAATATAGAGTATTTTTAGTAACTTGAAAATAATAGAAGTATTTTCTATATAATCTAAATTCCCATTCTGATTTCGGAAGCATTTTGGTAGGAAGAGTATAAAAACTTTTTTGAGCAGGAGAGGATTTAGCCTCACCTTTTTTTATTTGTGGTTTAATATAGTTTGAATTTGTGGTATGATAATTTTTAAAATTATATTTAAATAGATTAGAAAATTATGAAGAAAGTAGGTTTGGCTTTGGGAAGTGGTGGAGTAAGAGGATTGGCTCATCTAGGAGTGATTAAAGTTTTAGTTCAAAATAATATTCCCATAGATTTCATTGCTGGTTCTAGCATCGGCGCTTTAATAGGTGGCCTATATGCTGTCTACCAAAATCCTAATAAAATTGAAGATATAATTAATCAGTTTTCTTACCGTGATTTTATTAAAATTTTTGCTGATATTGATTTACGGGTTAGGGGGTTAATAAAAGGAGAAAAGGCTATGCAATTTTTAGAAAAAACAGTGGGAAATATTAATATTGAGGATTTACCAATTCCTTTTCGGGCAGTAGCTACTGATATTAATACTGGAGAAGCAATTATTTTTGATCAGGGTAATCTAATTGAGGCAATTCGGGCAAGTGGCTCTGTTCCAGTCATTTTCCGCCCCATGAGTTTTAAGGGAAGATATTTGGTCGATGGTGGCATTTCTATGTCCGTGCCCGTTCCTATTGTTAAGGCTATGGGAAGCGAATTAAGTATTGCCGTGAGCCTCGATGACGTTTATGTTTTGGATAGAACTACCCGGTACAATATTAATAAAATCAATGCTTATAATGCGGCTGTAAAATCTTTAAATCTTTTGAGGTACAATTTAGCTCAAGAAAATATTAAAGGAGCTGATATTGTGATTGCTCCAAAAGTTCAAGATGTTTCTTGGTTAAACTTTGTTCATGGCAAAGATATAATAAAAATTGGAGAAGAAGAATGTTTGAAAGCTCTACCTTTAATTAAAGACAAATTAAAATCTTGATTTATAAGAAAAGATAGGCTATAATAAATTCAAATTAGTAAATAATTCCTGCTTTTGTCGAAAGCAAGGTTCACCCGTCAAAATTTTCAGAAAGAAAATTTAGGCTGGTAAAAATAATAAAAATACTAAAAATTATGTCTTTGGACTGGAAAAAATATTGGCCTCTTGTTGTAACTATTCTTTTAGTGGCTCTTTTGGTAGGCATAGGGAAAACTCAAACATCTTTTTTAGGAATTTCTTTTCACCCTGGCCAAAAAGTAGCTCAAAAAACAATTGATTTTATCAATACCAAATTACTTCAAGGTCAAACTGCTACTTTAGGGGAAGTAAAAGAAGTAAGTGGGGTATATGAGTTTAAATTAAAACTGGGTACTCAAGAATATACCTCTTTTGTGACTAAAGATGGTAAATATCTTTTTACCTCTGGCATTGATATGACTCCTAGTACTTCTACTCCTTCTACTACTTCAGCGGCAGCAGCTGCTCCTAAACAAACCTGTGCTGATTTAGCTAAAACTGAGACGCCTATTTTAGAAGCCTTTGTAGTGGCCAAATGTCCTTTTGGTTTACAAATGGAAAGAATTTTAGGTGAAATTGTAAAAAATATTCCTGAAGCCGCAAAATATATAAAAGTTGAATATATGGGATCAATAGTAAATGGAAAAGCACAATCCATGCATGATAGTGCTCCAGGGGGAGAGGAAGCAACAGAGAATATGAGGCAGGTATGTTTAAGAGAGGAGCAACCCAATACTTTTTGGAATTATGTTAATTGTCATATTCAAAAAGGAGAGGTTAATCCTTGTTTGACTCAAGCTGAGGTAGATGTTAATAAATTAAATAGTTGTTTAACTGATTCTAATAAAGGATTAGCTTATATCAAAAAAGATTTTGAGAATCAGGATAAATATGGTGTCACTGGTTCACCTACTTTAATACTTAATAGTAAAACAGTTAGCGAATTTGATTTTGGTGGCAGGACAGCTGAAGCGGTAAAAACAGTTTTGTGTTGTGGTTTTAAAAACCAACCTAGTTTTTGTTCTCAAAAATTAACCACTGAGCAAGCAGCTACGAGTTTTTCTCCTACTTATAGTACTGGTGGTTCAGCCAACTCAGGTAGTTGTAACTAGTTAATTCTCCTTTGGTAACATAAAAATATCGGTGAGAAGCCGATATTTTTGTTACTTTTAAGTTTTTATTGTATTATTCTCTCCTTTTTGATAAGATAAATAACATGACCGATGTTTTTGCTCATACAATTAATATTGAGTCCCATAAAGCAATTCTTTCTCTTTATGCGGGAGCAGGAGGAAAAGATGCAGAAGATTGGTCCTCAATGCTTTTAAGAATGTATCAGAAATACGCCAATCAAAAGGATTGGAAAACAGTGGTTTTAGATAAAAAAGAGGATGAATATGGTGGGATTAAAAATGCTACCGTGGAAATTACTGGTAATAATGCGTATGAAATCTTAAAAGAAGAAAATGGGGTGCATCGTTTGGTGAGAATTTCTCCTTTCTCAGGGCAACATTTAAGACATACCTCCTTTGCCTTAGTAGAAATTCTGCCTGTTCTTGAAGCTAAAGAAATTCCTTTAAAAGATGAGGACTTAGAAATAGAGACTTTTCGTTCTTCTGGCCCGGGTGGTCAGAATGTCCAAAAGGTAGAAACCGCAATACGCCTTAAACATAAACCAACAGAAATAGTAGTGACTTGCCAATCAGAGCGTTCTCAGTTTCAAAATAAAGAAAAAGCTTTGGAGATTCTAAGGGGTAAACTATATCAATTAGCGGAGCAAGAAAAAGCCAGAACCCTTGAAGAGCTAAAGGGTAAAAAATTAAAAATCGAATGGGGAAATCAAATTCGTTCTTATGTTCTTCATCCCTATAAAATGGTAAGAAATGAAAAAACCGGTAAAAAATGGTCAAACATTGTGGAAGAAGTTTTAGATGGAAATTTAGATTTAATTAAATGATACTCAATACTCAATACTCAATACTTACTTTTGACTTTTGAATTATTTTTATTTTATGAGTTTAGTGTATTTTAAAAATGTTTCTAAAGGGTATAACGGATCTTTAATTTTAGACAACGTCAGTTTTACTATGGAAACTGGAGAATTTGTTTCTTTAGTAGGTCGTTCTGGAGTAGGGAAAACTACTCTTTTAAAGATGATTATTCGAGAGGAAATTCCTACCAAAGGAAAAGTCTATTTTAATGATAAAGAAATTAACAAATTAAAACCAGCAGAGGTGGCTCTTTTAAGAAGAAAAATTGGGGTAGTTTTTCAGGATTTTAAATTGCTTCCTACTAAAACCGCTTTTGAGAACGTGGCTTTTGCCATGGAAGTGGCAGGTTACCCTGAAGACACTATTAAAAAAGACGTTCCTGAGGTATTAAAGTTAGTTAATTTACAAAATAAAGCTAACCATTTTCCTTTTCAAATGTCAGCGGGAGAAAAACAAAGAACAGTTATTGCTAGGGCTCTCATTCAACGGCCAGAGTTAATCTTAGCTGATGAACCTACTGGTAATCTTGACCCAATCAATAGCTGGGATATTATTAAATTATTAGTAAAAATCAATGAATTGGGTACCGCTGTTATGTTAGCTACTCATGATAAGGAAATTGTTAATACCTTAGGCAAAAGAGTTATTAGTTTGGAGGAAGGAAAAATTATTAGAGATGAACAAGAAGGAAGATACCTTATATAAATTTTTAATTCCTGCCTGTGCAGGCAGGCCTGCCTGCACAGGCAGGTTAAATCTTTAACATTTTTAAACAAATGATCGCTATTTTAAAAAGAATATTTAGAACCGCTTGGCAGGGAATGAAAAGAAACAACTGGCTATCAGTAGCCTGCATTTTAATGATGACTCTCAGTCTTTTTATCTTTACTTCTATTTTACTGTTTAACCATACAACTAATAATTTGATTAATTCTTTAAAAGAGAAAATGGATATTAGTATCTATTTTAAAACTGATGTCCCTGAAGAAGATATTTTAAAAATTAGAGACCAATTATTAGCTAATGATGCTATTCAATCTATTGATTATGTTTCTAAAGATGAGGCTTTAAAAGTTTTTAAAGACAGAACTCAGTATAATTCAACCATTCAGAAAGCGCTTGATGTTCTAGGAGAAAATCCTTTGGCTGCTTCTTTAAATATTAAAGCTAAAAATACCAATAATTATAATGCTATCATTGATTCCATTAAACATTCTTCCTTTAATGATAAATTAATTACTGTAGACTTAGCTGAAAATCAAAAAATTGTATCTCGGGTTGATTTAATGGCCAAAGCAATAAAAATGATTTCTCTTTTCGCAATGATTATTTTAGCTGGTTTGAGTTTTATTATTGGCTTTAACACTATTCGCATGGCCATTTATTCTTTAAAAGAAGAAATTGAAATTATGAAATTAGTAGGAGCTTCCAATTGGTTTATTAGAGGCCCCTTTCTTGTAGAAGGAGCTCTTCAAGGATTAATTGCTTCTCTTATTACTACTATTATTTTTTCAAGTTTGATTTTAGCTTTTGGAGCAAGGATTGAAAATTTTATTCCTGGTATTGGTTTGAGTACTTATTTTTGGTCTCATTTTTGGCTTATTTTGCTTTTTCAAACAAGTTTTGGTATTCTTTTGGGAGTTATTTCTAGCTTTTGGGCTCTTTCCCATTATTTAAAAATATAATTTATAATTATTAATGCGGGATCGTCTAATGGTAGGACAGCAGCCCTTGGAGCTGTTTATCTTGGTTCGAATCCAAGTCCCGCAGCTATCTTATTCATTAATTTTGTCATTTGTGACCGAAGCCAATAATCAAGATTTTATTTGTTCTCATTGTGGAAAAAAAGTTACTTATGAGAGAAACATTGGGACAGAGCATCGCAATCACTGTCCTTATTGTTTATGGTCACAGCATGAAGACCTTAATATTCCCGGTGATAGAAAATCAAATTGCCATGGCCAAATGGAGCCTATCGGCTTAACATTTAAAAAAGAAGGGCAAGATAAATACGGTTTGGAAAAACAAGGAGAACTAATGTTGATTCATTGTTGTACTAAATGTGGCAAAATATCAATCAATCGTTTAGCAGCTGATGATGATAATCAGGTTATTTTGGCAGTTTTCGAAAAATCTAAGAAAATGAATTCAAAACAAAAAACACAATTACAAAATCAAGGCATTCAAGTTTTAGGAGAGGAGGATAAAAAAGAAATTCTTAATCAATTGTTTGGGAGAGGGGTTGACATCCTGTAATAATCATTTATAATGTCTCTAAATTTTAAGAGAGGTCGAATAAAAAGTTTTAAACTTATTAAAAATATGCAATATAAATGTTCTGTTTGTGGTTATGTTTATGACGAGGAAGGAATTGATCCTATCACTGGTGAAAAAAATATTCCTTGGAGTGAATTGCCAGAGGATTGGATTTGTCCTAAATGTAATGCTCCTAAAGCTGACTTTAAACCTGCAGAAGAGGATTTATCATCTGATGATAGTTACACGGATTATGATGAAGAAGATACAGATGACTTAGATAATTTTTAATTATTTAGTTATGACCAGAGAAGAGGCTTTAGCTTTGTTAAAACAAAAAATTCAAACACCCAATTTAATTAAACACTCCCTATCTGTAGAAGCGGGGATGAAAGAATTAGCTTTGTATTTTGGAGAGGATACTAATAAATGGGGTTTAACTGGCTTATTGCATGATATTGATTATGAAGAAACTAAAGATAAACCAGAGGAACATTCTCTTGTGGGGGCACAATTCTTGAAAGAACAAGGGGTGGAGGATGAGATAACAGAGGCTATTAAAACTCACAATGAAAGACATGGCATACCCCCCCAATCAAAAATGGCTAAAGGTGTTTTTTGTGTTGACCCTTTAACAGGTTTAATTGTAGCAGCTACTTTAGTTTTACCGTCCAAAAAAATTAAAGACTTAACGCCAGAAAATATTCTTAATAGAATGAAAGAGCATGGTTTTGCTAAGGGAGCTAAAAGAGAGATTATTATGCAGTGCGAGCCTCTTTTAGGTCTTTCTTTAAAGGATTTTGTGACCATTGTTTTGAGGGGGATGCAAAAAATTAGCCAAGATTTAGAGTTGTAATTTTAAGAAGGGATATTGCATTATTTTGCAAAAGTTGTTAAACTATAAAAGTGCCCTTCTGGGCACTTTTAAAAAAATGAATAAACTAATTTTAGGTATTAAAGTTTATTTTGAAGAGTCTTGGCGCGAGCTTAAGAAGGTAAATTGGCCTACTCGTTTAGAAACTCTCAAAAAAACAGGAGAGGTTTTGTTTTTAGCTGCTTTTATTGCTTTAGTTTTAGGTTTTATAGATTACGGCTTACTCCAACTTATGAAATTGATTATTAAATAATATGGCAAAACAGCAAATCAATTTAGGAAGGAATTGGTATGTTATTCATACTTACTCTGGTTATGAAGATGCCGTGGCGCGCAACTTGAAACAAAGGATTGAGGCTCTTTCGATGCAGGATAAAATTTTTAATGTTTTGGTTCCTAAAGAGAAAAAAATTAAAATAAAAAATGGTAAAAGAACCGTGGTAGAAGAAAAAATTTATCCTGGATATGTTTTTGTTGACATGGTAGTAACTGATGATTCTTGGTATGTCGTTCGTAATACTCCCATGGTAACTGGTTTTATTGGAGCAGGAATTACTCCTCGCCCAGTACAAGATGAAGAAATAAAAGAAATTCTTCGAAAAATTGTTAATGAAGAGCCAAAATATAAAATCGAATTTGCTATTGGTGATTTAGTAAAAATTATTGATGGTCCTTTTAAAAATAGTGAAGGTAAAGTCCAGGAAATTGATAAAGAACGTGGCCGAGTAAAAGTTTTGGTCTCTTTATTCGGACGCGATACTCCTATCGATTTAGATTTTTTACAAGTGAAAAAAGATTAACAATCGCTCGGAATATATTTTTTAACCCTTCGCTCATCCTTTTCTCTTTCGCTCAAAATATTCCGCCAAAGACA
>JBMFSN010000006.1:0-27306 GCA_049967535.1 Minisyncoccia bacterium
GGTCGAAGATAGCGTGTTTTGAAGGCAACTACCCGAGTCCTTGTTACTTTATTTCGTAACTTACCGTCAAAGTAACAGTAATATCCTGAGTGCCAATTTCAATTGGTGCCGGCACACTAGCTGTGGGAGCATTTCCTGCAGCAGCCTTAAGATCTGCCTCATAATATCTAGGAGTATAACTGCTTTCAGCCACGCTTAAAATTCTACCAATTCGAACACCTGTTTCTTTGCTTAATAATTGAGCTCGTTCTTTAATTTTATTCAAAGCCTGAATACGAGCCTGGTTTTTATAATTTTCTGAATCATCAATCGTAAAGGTAATATTAGAAATTTCATTAGCTCCAGCGTTAGTTAAACCGCCAACAATAGTATTGATTTTAGTAAAATCTCTAATTTTAATGCTAAGGGTCTGGGTTAAATTATAACCAATAATCTTGGGGGAACAAGGAGTATAATCTTTTACTGATTTATGACACCAGTTATAATCATATTGCGGGTTTAAAGAATAGGCACTTGTTTGAATATCTTCTTCTTTTACTCCATTATTTTTTAGAAAATCGACAACCGTTTTCATTTTTGTATTATTATCAGATTGAACTTTATCAGCATCAGTATCTTGAGTGATTACCGATACAGTAATTAATGCAACATCCGGCTTTGCTAATACTTTACCTTCGGCACTAAAAGAAATAGTGCGATCTTTATTTATAATATTTTGGGACAAACGCCAGTTATAATAAGTCCAAGATAAAATACCTAAACAAAGAACTACTAACAATATTATTCCAACTTTAAAAAATAAATTTTGAATATTTTTATCCATATTTTTATTCTTTATTATTTGTTAATTGTTTAAAAATTTGATTTAATTCTATTTTATTGGCAGAGCCCCCACCAATTAAAACACCACTGATGTCTTGTAAGTTAAGATAATCTTTGATATTACTGGCGTTCACGGAACCTCCATAAAGAACAATGAGAGACTGGGCAAAAGATTCAGAAAACCGTCTTGCCATCCAAAAACGAATTAATTTGCCCACTGCTTCTGCTCTTACCCTATTATTCCCCTCTCCTTTGCCAATAGACCATTGTGGCTCATAGGCTATAATTAAATTAGAGGAACTATTTAATTGAATTTCTCGAAAAGCGTAATTCAACTCATCAAAAATTTCTTTTTTAGTACGAAAATCTATTTCTTTATCATTTTTGCTTCTTAGTTTTTCACCTACGCATAGAACAGGAATTAATTTATTAGCTAAACAAGTCTTGAGTTTTAAATTAATCAGTATATTATTTTCTGATAAATAATTTCTTCGTTCCGAATGACCAATTAGAACATATTGAACCCCTAAGGATTTTAACATCAAAGGAGTGATTTCTCCCGTTACCGTAACTTTATTCATCCAAAAAACATCTTGAGCACCTAAGGCAAATTGAGAAGAAACATTTTGTTTTGTTTCCATTAAGTAAAGAGTTGGCGGCAATAATACTTTTTTAAAATTAGACTTTGCATATTTATTATAAACAGAGATTAACTCCCGCAATTGTTCTGGATTATTAGGCTTATTTTTAAAATTAAAAAAGAGATATTTTTTCATAACTTCATTATACCGCTAAATCACTTTTTTTCCTAACAAAGTTAAAAGAGTAACAATAATTCCAGCTATCACCACTCCAAGACTAATATAAACAAAAGCTTCTTTTTTGTTTAAGCCCAAAAGATAAGCTGCGACTGAGCCGGTCCAAGCCCCAGTCATTGGAAGAGGAATAGCTACAAAGATGGTTAAAGCCCAATGGCTATATTTTTTGTAGTTTGTATCTATTTTATTTCTTGTCCTTTGAAAAAGCCAATTAAAAAAATTTTCCCAGAAAATAGATTTTTGCATTAAAAAATCAGAAAATTTTTCTAAAAACCACATTAAGGGAATAATAAAAATAATATTGCCAAAAATACTTAAGATTAAGGCTTTTGGCCAAGAAAAATGAAAAATCCCTATAGCCACAGGAATTGCCCCTCTTAATTCAGAAAAGGGAGAAAGAGCAATAAAAATAGTAATTAATTCTTTTGACATTAATTATTATTGGGTAATAATAATGGTTTTATTTTCTAAAAGAGCAATAGTATGCTCAAAATGAGCAGCTTTTTTTCCATCAAAAGTTTCAAAACTTCCATCACTCATTTCTTTAATATTACTTGTTGAAAAAGTTAACATTGGTTCAATGGCAATAACCAAACCAGGTTCTAATTTTAAACCCCTTCCCGGAATGCCAAAATTAAAAACAGCGGGTTCTTCATGGACAGCATAACCTACTCCATGGCCAGTTAAATCTCTAATAACTTTAAAGCCGTTCTTTTTAGCTTCATTTTCAATAGCATAACCAATATCCCCTAAGTTATGATTAGGCTTTGCTACTTCGATAGCGGCCATTAAGGCTCGACGGGTAGCTCGAATTAACTTACGTTCTAAAGAAGTAATAGGCTCAAGGCCAAAAGTAATGGCGTGGTCAGTAAATAAACCTCTGTACTCCATCCCAATGTCTAATGAAACTATATCACCAGGTTTTAAAATAAGATCTTTTCTGGGAATACCATGAACAATGGTTTCATTTAAAGACACACACAAACTATTAGGGAAAGCTTGACTAGCAAAATCAGGCCGATAATTTAAAAATGAAGGCCGACCTCCTGCTTCAGTAATTAATCGATAAGCTAATTCATCTAAAAAAGCAGCTGAAACCCCGGGCTTAGCTGCTTGATGTAGCTTTCTCATAATTTGAGCCAGAAGATGTCCTCCTTCTTTTAAGATATTAATATCTTGAGGACTTTTCAAACGGAAAGAAGTCATTTTGTTAAAAATTTATGATTTAAACTATCAATGATTCTTTTTTGCACTTCTTCTACCGAACCAACGCCATTAATTTCTATCAATAAATTTTGTTTTCGAAAATATTTAATTACGGGAATTAAATCTCGCCTAAAATACCCCATTCGATTTTTAATTGCCTGGGGATAATCATCTGCTCGACGAATTAATGTTCCCCCACAGACAGGACAAGTTTTTAATTTGGGGGTAAATTCTAGAGAGTATTCTCTGCCACATTTTTCACAAATTCTCCTTAATGATAAACGTCGAATAACTTCTTTCTCCGGAACATTAAGATAAATAGCGATAATTTTCTGGCGACCTAACCAATTAAAAACTTCATGCAAAATTTTAGCTTCCTCTAATTGCCTAGGGCTGCCTTCAAAAATTAATCCCCGAGAAATAGGAACCGGCAAAATTTTTTTTAACCATAGATTAACCACTAACCAAAAAGGGACTAATTCTCCTTTAGTCATAACTTCTTTAGCTCTTTGAGGTAAATAACCTTTTTGCTTAACGAATTGTCTTAGTAATGCTCCGGTATCAATCTCAATTAAATTAAATCTTTTTTTCAAAAGAGCTAATTGAGTGCCCTTACCAGACCCAGAACGACCTAAAAAAATGATATTAAGAGATTTCATATTCCCTCATGATTAATTGAGCTTCTAAAGCCTCAATGGTTTCTATGGCCACTTCTACCATAATTAAAATGGAAGCTCCGCTAATAGCAATGGTAGTAATATTAGTAGCTTTAGCTAGAATAATTGGTAAAATAGCAATTAATCCAAGGAAAATTGCCCCAAAAAGAGTAATTCTTTGAGAGGTATGAGATAAGAAATTAACCGTAGTTTGGCCTGGCCGATAACCAGGGATAAAACCACCTCTTTTTTGTAAATTATCAGCAATACTTTCTGGTTCAAAAGTGATTGAGGTATAAAAGAAAGTAAATAATACTACTAAAGCAAAATAAAGAATTAAGTATGGCCAAGAGGTAGAATTAAAATTTTTCAGAGCTAAAGCTATTTTTAGAAGGGTAACATTTTTTGAAGTCGACATAAAATTTCCTATCATCTGCGGAAACATTAAAATAGAAATTGCAAAAATAATAGGGATCATTCCTGCTTGATTAACTTTCAAAGGTAAATAAGTGTCCGCTCCTCCATAAATTTTAGTGCCCCTAACTTGTTTGGCATAACTAACAGGAATCTTTCTTTGCCCCTGAGAAATGAACACTACTCCAATAATAATCAAAAGAGAAATAACAAAAAAAGCAATCATATTAGGAATTCTAGTGGGATCTGTAGTTAAAATGGTTTGAGCAATTTCTTTTGGTAAGTTAATCACAATTCCGGTAAAAATGATAAGGGAGACACCATTGCCAATTTTTTGTTCAGTGATAAGTTCACCTAGCCACATTAAGAAGAAAGAGGCAGCAGTGGTAATAAAAATATCTCTTATTAAATTAAGAGGAGAAGTAATACTGATAATTCCCTGGCTTTTTAATAAATTCAAAAAGGCAAAAGACTGAAGAAGAGCCAAGGGAATAGTTACCAATCTAGTATATTGTTCAAATAAAGCTTTTTCTTTATCTGTCCCTTCGTAAAAAAATTCTTTCAGATTAGGAAAAACCATCGTTAAAAGCTGCATAATAATAGAAGCAGTAATATATGGCCCTACCCCTAACAAGACAATGGAAATATTAGAAAAAGCACCTCCGGTAAAAACATTAAATAAACCAAAAAATTGATTACTAGCAAAAAAAGTTTTTAATTTTTCAACATTAACATCTGGTAAGGGGATGGCGGCCATAATTCTAAAAACTACTAAAAGAGCAATAACAATAAAAATTTTTTTTCTAAGGTCTGGGCTATGAAAAAGGGCTGATAAGCTTTTAAACATAATATTTACTTTTCTTTATTAAAGATGACCGTGCCTCCATTTTTAAGAATTAAATCGTTAGCTTTTTTAGATAAAAGACAATTTTGAATATTAAATTTTGTTTCTATCTTTCCTTTAGCCAAAATTTTAATTCTCAATTTTTCATGGGGATGTCTTTCTACTAAACCTTTCTTAACAATTAAAAGGGGGGTAATATTTCCTCCTTGAGGAAAGTTTTTTTGTAAATCTTCTAAACTAATAGTAGAAATATTAGGTTTTACTGTTCTAAAACCTTCCCCCCTGTTTTTAGGAAATTTGTTCATAATTTCTCGTAGCTGAGGTCTGATTCTTGCTCCGGCTCTTGATTTTTGTCCCTTAGAGCCACGACCAGAATAATTTCCTTTCTTACCTCCTCTTCCGATTCTTTTTCTTTTTTTAGGAGGATTTAAGGGTTGTAAATCGTGAATTTGCATAATTAATCTTCTTTAATAGTTAATTGCTGAAGAGCTAAAAGAGTTGCCCGAGCATTATTAATAGCGTTACTAGTTTTACTCAAAACTTTAGCAGTCACATCATTAATATTAGCTAATTTTAATATATTTCTTACCGCTCCCCCGGCAATAATTCCTTTACCTTTTTGGCTGGGTTTTAAAATAACTTCCGCTGCTTTATATTTGGCTTTAACTTCAAAAGCTATGGTATTACCCTTGATTGGCACTTCTATCATTTGATTCTTTGCTTGATTAACAGCTTTCTCAATAGCCTGGCTAACATCAGCTCCTTTGCCAATACCAATTCCAATCTTATGTCCGCTTTTACTGCCAATAGCTATTGTCGCTCTAAAACTTAAACGTTTCCCTCCAGCTACTACTCTTGTCACTCGGCTAATATCTAAAAGGGATTGATTAAATTCTGATTCAGTTTTACGATTGGGTCTATTATTCATATATTAAATGTCTTTAAAACTTAAAAAGTTAAAACTGTAAACCACCTTCTCTGGCGCCTTCTGCTAATTCTTTCACTCGACCATGGTATTTATAACTTCCTCGATCAAAAACAGCTTGAGAAATATTTTTTTCTTTGGCTTTATGAGCAATTAATTGACCAACTTCTTTAGCTATATTTTGCTTAGTTGTTTTTTTATCTTTTTTAACCTCTAAATCAGAAGCAGAAATTAAAGTTTTGCCTTCTTGGTCGTTAATTAATTGAGCATAAATATGAAGAGAAGAACGAAATACCGAGAGCCTTGGCCTCTCTAGAGTGCCAAATATTTTAGCTCTTACTCTGCGTTGTCTTCTTTCTTTTTTGTTTTTTTTAATATTAGCCATAAAATATATACCTAATTTTATTTAGCAGCAGTGGCTAGTTTTTTACCAGCTTTTCTGCGGATTCTTTCACCTTTATAATGTATTCCTTTGCCTTTATAGGGCTCAACAGGTTTAACTGATTTTATTATGGCAGCAAATTGACCAACTTGTTCTTTAGAAATTCCCATAACGGAAATAAGATTTTTATCAACTTTAACTTCAATGCCTTTGGGAATATCTAATTTTATTAAGTTGATAAAACCTACTTTCATAACTACTTGATTACCTTCTACACTTACCCGATAACCCACTCCTTCTATTTCTAAATCTTTTTGAAAACCATGAGTTACCCCTATTACAACATTATTAATAAGAGCTCTTGTGGTTCCCCATAAAGCTTTTGTATCCTTTGTTTCTTTTAGAAGTAAAACGCTAATTTGGTTATCGGCTATTTTAACTTGAACAACATTAGGAATATTAACTACCCCTTCTCCTTTTGGTCCTTGAATTACTAAAAGGTTATTATCTAATTTTGTTTTTACTCCTTCCGGAATAATTATTGCTTTTTTACCTATTCGAGACATATCAATGTTATTAAAAATTTATAGAGAGCCCTTTACCATATTTCTAGTATAACTTCCCCTCCTAACTTTTCTTTTTTAGCTTGCTTGTCATTCATCATACCCTTTGAGGTGCTAATAATTAGAAGACCTGTTCCGTGTTTAAAATTCCAGACATCTTGTGTTCCAACATAAATCCTTCTTGAAGGTTTAGAAACGCGATTGAGGATATTAATTCTAGGAGTTCCATCTTTTCTGTATTTCAATTTTATTTCAATATTTTTATTCTCCCCTCTGCCTATCTTTTCTATATCTTTAATAAAACCATTTTGTTTGAGAATATCCAAAATAGACCATTTTAATTGAGAAAACGGAACGCTCACTATCTCTTTTTTGACCGCTTGAGCATTTCTTATTCTTGTTAACATGTCGCTGATTGGATCAGTCATTTATATAAAATAATTTTTAATTTTAAATTTTTAATTTTGAATTTTAGGGTGAGGAATATATTTTTCTGAGACCATTCGGAGCCGAGCGGGCAAGGTTCCTGAGCGAAGCGAAGGAGAGCGAGGCGAGGACCTAAGAGAGCGAGCACGCTGGGCGAGCGAACGGGTCGAAGAAAATATATTCCGAGCCCCTTTACCAACTAGCTTTTTTAACTCCAGGAATTTTGCCTTGAGAGGCTAATTCTCTAAAACAAATTCTACACAAACCAAATTCATCAATATAACCTTTCTTTCTTCCACAACGCCAACAACGCTTCACTTCTCGAGTAGAATATTTTGGTTTTTTTTGAGCTCTTGCAATAACTGATTTTTTTGCCATGAAATTTCTTTAGATATTTAACTTTTTCTTAATAATATTATTTCTGTTGATTTTTTTGAAAAGGAAAACCTAAACTCTCATATAATTGAATCGCCTCTTCTCTTTTTTTGGTGCTAGGTACAAAAGTTACCTCTAAACCAAAAGGAAGAGGATTCTGCTCACGACTTATTTCAGGAAAAACAGCATGATCCTTGATTCCATAATTTAAATTTCCTGTTTGGTCAACGTTTTTGAAGGCAATGCCCCAAAAATCTCTCACCTGAGGAAGAACAATATTAATAAATTTATAAACAAAATCGTCTTTCCTTTTACCCCTTAAGGTCACCATTAATCCTACAGGCATTCCTTCTCGAATTTTAAAGCTAGCAATTGATTTCTTCGCTGGGCGAATCGCCGGTTGCTGACCTGTAATCATAGCAATATCTTTAGAAATCTTTTTTATTAGTTCCTCGTTTTTGGAACCAGCCATCAATCTTCCAATTCCAACATTAATTACCACCTTAGAAATTTTAGGAATAGCTAAAGAATTTTTATAAGAACCTTTTTTCTTGCTGCGCTCGAAATAAGAATCTTTTAAATTTGTACTCTGATTTTTTGTCATGAATTAAGAAATTATCGAACCACATTTTTTGCAAACTCGAACTTTTTTACCATTATCCACTCTCATCGCAATTTTAGTTGGTTTTTTGCAATGGGGACAAATTAACATAACATTAGCTCGACTAATTGGCCTGGGTAATAAAATAATCTCCCCTTTTTCTCCTTCTTTCTTAGCTCTCTTAATTTTTTTAACTAAATTCAAAGCTTCTACTGAAAGCTTATTTTCCTTCGGAAAAACCTTAATAACTTTACCGGTTTTACCCTTATCTTTTCCTTTTTTAATAATGACTAGATCTCCTCTTTTTATGTTCATAATTTTATTTACACAAATTCCGGAATAAGAGCTGCTAATTTATCATAACCCTTTTCTTTTATTTCTATGGGGAAGGGGCCAAAAAATCTTCCTCCAATAGGTTCAAATTTGTCATTCACTAAAACAGCGGCATTTTCATCAAATTTAATATAGGAACCATTGGCTCTACGAAACGGTTTTTTTTGCCTAACAATAATAGCTTTAACAACTGCTTTTTTCTTAATTTCTCTTCTTGGTTCAGCTACTTGAACAGAAGCAATAATTAAATCTCCTATCTGAGCATATTTTTTATAAGAGCCACCCATAACATGAAAACAGCGAATAATTTTGGCACCGCTATTATCAGCTACTTTTATAATCGATCTTGGTTGAATCATAGAATAAATTAATTTAACATAAAAAGATAGAAATCGCAAGGCACAGTTTACTACCTCTTATATTACTTTCCATTTTACATCTTTAGAAAAAGGTTTTGTTGCCTCGATAGTAACCTCATCTCCTACATGAACATTTGGTTTTTCGTTATGAGCTTTAAATTTCTTGTTCACCCAATAGGCTTTCTGATATTTTGAATTAGACTTTAATTTTTTAACAGTCACAACTACTGTTTTTTCCATTTTATCGGAAGTTACTATTCCTTTTAATAATCTTTTTTGTTTTTTTTGTTTAGCTTCCATATTAATAAATTAAATTATTGAGATAATTCATTCATGTTATTTAAAAGAGTCAATATTCTAGCAATATCCTTTTTGAGACTTCTCACAGAACGAACATTCTTGGCTTGACCAGCCGCTAAGTTAAATCTTAATTCTTGAAGTTTCTGAGAAGAATCCAAAAGCAATTTTTCCAATTCGTCCTTAGATTTCGTTTTTAATTTAATAATTTCTGATTTTTTCATAAATAATTAATCTTTAACAAAAGATGTTTTAATGGGTAATTTTGAAGCCGCTAATCTAAAGGCTTCTTTTGCCTTAGCCTCAGAAACTCCATCTATCTCAAAAATTATTCTTCCTGGTTTAACTGGTGATACATAATATTCAACTGACCCTTTACCTCCTCCCATGGTAACCTCAGGCGGTTTTTTGGTGATAGGTTTATCCGGAAAAACTCTCATCCAAACTTTTCCTTCTTGTTTTAAAGAAAAAGCAATCGCCTTTCTGGCAGATTCTAGTTGTTGAGAAGATAACCATTTTTCTTCTAATACTCTCAAGCCAAAAGTACCAAAATTTAACTCTGTTCCTCGAGTATCAAATTGGCGAAATCTATTTCGCCCTTTTTGCATTTTTCTATGTTTTACTTTCTTTGGTAGTAGCATAATAATAAATTTAATTGACTGATTCTTTATTAGGATTTTGAGAAGATGTTTGATATTCACCTTTATAAATCCAGACTTTAATACCTACAGTTCCATAAGTACAATGAGCTTCTGTAAAACCATAATCAATATTGGCTCTTAAGGTGGAAAGAGGTAATTTCCCCTCTTTTAACCATTCATCTCGAGCAATTTCTATTCCGTCCAACCTGCCAGAGGCCATTACTTTAGCACCTAAAACTTCTTTATGCTGCATAATTTTAGATAAATGTTGTTTCAAGGCTCTTCGATAAGGAATTCTTTTTTCAATATCTTCAGCAATATTCTGTGCCACAATAGGTGCAGAAATTTCTGGGTGTTTTACTTCTTCAATGGCAATATTAATTTTATTGTTTGTTTTTAATAATTTTTTCAAACCTTTATTTAAATCTTCGATTCCCGAACCTTGGCGACCAATTAATAAACCTGGACGAGCAGCTTTAATAATAATTTTGGTATCCTTAGCTTTACGTTCTATTTCGATGTTCTCTATTTTCGCCGCTTTAGCTTTTTGAGAAATAAATTGAGTAATTCTATAATCCTCCTCTAAGAATTTCTTGGCATTTTTCATATCAAACCAATGAGAACTCCAGTCCTCACTAATACCTAAGCGATATGATTTTGGATTAATTTTTTGAGCCATACAAGTTTTATTGCTTATTTAAAATATTATTAGATTGCTTTGCGACGAAACATTCTTTGTTTAGTTAACACTTGTTTTGACATTGTTTTTTCTGGAACATTTAAATTCCTCTTGATATTAGTCTCTTTAATATTTTTCTCTTTTTCTTGAGATTCTTTAGGGTGGCTAGCGGTTTCTTCTTTTTTAATTGTTTCTTTAGAAACAATGGAAGGCTTAATTTCTGCTAGAGTAATATAAATATGAGAAGTTCTTTTTTTAATAGTATTGACCGCACCTTTCGCTCTTGGTCTAAAACGTTTTAAAGCAGGTCCCTCATCTACTCTAATTAACTTAATAAATAAATTATCTTTAGTAAGGTGAAAAGTATTTTCTGCATTACTAACCGCTGATTTTAACAATTTCATCATTGGTTCACTTCCCCGTTTTTTATTATATTGTAACTGAGCCTCAGCCTTTGATACTGACATTCCTTTCAGTAGTCCGGCAACTAAACGAGTCTTTCTTGGGCTAATATTTAAATATTTTAGTGATGCTTTAACTTCCATAAAATTATCAATTAAGATTTTTTAGCCGGCGTTGAAGTAGCAGAATGGGCCACTGGAGCATTAGCTTTAGCTTCTAATTCTCTCTGCATTTTACCACCATGTCTGACAAATTTTCTAGTGGGAGAAAATTCACCTAATTTATGTCCTACCATTTCTTCTCTCACATCAACATTAATAAAATTCTTTCCATTATGGACAGCAAAAACAAAGCCTACCATAGAAGGCATAATAACAGAATCTCGAGCATAAGTTTTAATAGGAGTTTTATCCCCTATTTTAACTCGGGATAGCTTCTTTAATAGCTTAGCATCTACAAAGGGGCCTTTTTTAAGAGAACGAGACATATCTAATTAATTTTATTTAAAATTTTAAAACATTATCTTTTTCTTTTTTTACGACCTTCAACAATAAATTTATCAGAATATTTCTTTTTCTTTCTAGTCTTGACTCCACCTGTTACTTTGCCAAAAATATTTTTTGGTCTCTTGGTACCTCGTTTAGTTCTTCCTTCTCCTCCTCCATAAGGATGATCTACCGCATTCATTGCTGAACCTCTCACCTTAGGTCTTCTTCCCATATGCCTCGAACGACCAGCTTTCCCTAACTCTATTAAACCGTGCTCAATATTAGATAATTGGCCAAGAGAGGCATAGCATATACTGGGAATTTTTCTAGTTTCTCCTGAGGGCATTTTTATATAAGTATATTGTCCTTCCTGAGCAACAACAATAGTAGCTGAACCAGCAGAACGAGATAATTTTCCTCCCTGAAAAGGTTTAGTTTCTATATTGTGAATTTGAGCTCCTACTGGAATATTTTTTAGAATCATTCTATTGCCTAATTGAACAGAAGTTTTCTCGTCACAAAGAACTTGATCTCCAACTTTTAGATTATGGGGAGCTAAAATATATCTCCAGTCACCATCCCGATAAGAAACTAAAGCAATATAGGTAGTTCTAAAAGGGTCATATTCAATGGTTTTAATGATTCCAGGAACTCCTTTCTTTTCTTCCCCAAAAATAATTTCTCGATATAATTTTTTATTGCCTCCCCCTTTATGTCTAGAGGTAATTAGTCCATCAGCTCTTCCTTTTTTACGATGAAAAGAACTGACCAATTTTTTCAATGGTTTATCGGCTGTCAAAACTGAATAATCAGGGACGGAGAAATGACGTTTAGCTGGACTTGTTGGTTTATATCTTTTCATATTTAATAAATTAAACTCCTAATTCTATTTTTTGCCCCTCTTTTACAGTAACAATAGCTTTTTTCTTATCTTGCCCACGACTAATATTTCTCATCCATGTTTTTGGCTTAGCTGGATTTCTAATAATTCTCACTTTTTCTACTTTTACTCGATAATATTTTTCAATTGCCTCTTTAATCACGTTTTTATTAACCTTTAAGTCAACATCAAAAATATACTGATTTTGGTCTCTTAAATTAGTACTTTTTTCACTAAGGCGAGGCTTTTTAATTGTCATTGGGGAGATATAACTCATAATAAATTAAGCTAATTGTTTTTCTAAATAAGTCAAAGTTTCCTGAGAAAATAAAACAAATTTATTATTTAAGAGATGCAAGATGTTTACGTCAGAAACATTGGTAGTTTCCACTTTGGGTAAATTTCTGAAAGCTCTTTTAAGAGCCTGCTCTTGAGGATTTAATAAAACAAGAATTCTTTTCTGAGCGTCTTTTTGAAAAAGATTTTTTAAAATATTATCTATTTCTTTCGTTTTAATTTCTTTTATATCAAATTTGTCAATCACTTTTATTTCTTGATCTTTTATTTTTTGAGACAAAACCATTTTCACACTGGCTTCTTTCATTTTTTTATTGATTTTTCTAGTGAAATTTTCTTCTTTCTGTCGAGGCCCAAAGGTAGCTCCTCCTCCTTTCCAAATGGGTGACCTAATAGATCCGTGTCTTGCTCTTCCTGTCCCCTTTTGCGCCCATGGTTTCTTGCCCCCTCCTCTTACTTCTGACCTGTCTTTAGTAAAAGCAATCGGTTTCCTTTGGTTACTTAAAAATGAAGTATAAACTTGATAGATTAAATCTTTATTTAAAGAAAGGCCAAAAATTTCTTTTGGTATTTCTCTTTCTTCAATCGTTTCTCCTTTTTGATTATAAATAGTTATTTTCATAATTTAGCTAAAGATTTTAATCAAAGAGCCTCTTTTTCCTGGAATTGCTCCTTTTAAATAAAGAAGATTTTTTTCTGGTTCTACTTTAATTATTTGTACTTTTTTAATAGTGACCTGTTCCCCTCCTGTTCGGCCAGCCATTTTTTTACCTTTAATAACATGCTGGGGAGTGGTAGCACCAATAGAACCTGAAGTTCGGTGCTGGTCTTTGTTACCATGAGTTGCTCTTACCCCGTGAAAACCGTGTCTTTTTACTACTCCTTGAAAACCTTTTCCTCGACTAGTGCTACTAATTGTTACTTTATCTCCAGGAGTAAAAGCATCTAACTGAATTAAGTCTCCTACTTGGTATTTTGTTTGTTCTTCTAATTGGTTTTTATCAGTAATTCTAAATTCTCTTAACCAACGAAAATTACCCAAGTCTTTTAAATGTCCTTTTAAAGGTTTTTTAATATTTTTTTTCTTACCAAAACCTACTTGAATAGCGTTATAACCATCAGTTTCTTTAGTTTTTATTTGAGTCACTTTTACTGGATCAGCTTCTACAATAGTAACTGGTATCACTTTTCCATCTTCTTCAAAAACTTGACTCATATTTAATTTTTTAGCAAGAATAAATTTCATAGCGATAAAATAAGAAACTAAACAAATATTATTCATTGAAAAACTGGGCACTAGCCCAGTTTTATCATTAGCGAAAGACTAGCAAAGTCTTGTTAAACAGGGCGATCTTTTCTTCCTTGTCTCTCTCGGACTACATTTTAATCTCAATATCAACTCCAGCAGGTAAATTAATATTAGTAAGGGCTTCGATGGTTTTGGGATTAGGATTAATAATTTCTATCAATCTTTTATGGATTCTCATTTCAAATTGTTCTCGAGCATCTTTCTTAACAAAAGTAGAACGATTCACGGTAAAACGATGAATCTCGGTAGGTAAAGGGATGGGGCCAATTACTTCGCTACCATATCTAATAGCTGCTTCTAGAATTTGGCGACATGAATTATCTAAAATACGATGATCGTATCCCTTTATTTTTATTCTAACTTTTTGCAAAGATTCTGTCTTAGTAACAACCACGGATTTCTTTTAATTTTATTTTTAATTGTTCTGCTTTTGACGAAGCCAATACTTCGTAAAAGAATTATCCTGCTTTCTTTTGGTAAAAACAAAAGCTCAGGCTTATTTTATAATTTTCGTTACTGTTCCTGCTCCTACAGTTTTTCCTCCTTCTCGAATAGCAAAACGAGAGCTTTCATCCAGAGCTACTGGAGCAATCAATTTTACAATAAATTTAACATGGTCACCTGGCATAACCATTTCTACTCCTTCTGGTAAAGTGACTTCTCCTGTCACATCAGCTGTTCTGATATAGAATTGAGGTTTGTAACCAGCAAAAAATGGAGTGTGGCGACCACCTTCTTCCTTAGCTAAAATATAAACTTCTGCTTCAAACTCAGTATGAGGGGTAATAGAACCTGGTTTAGCTACTACCTGGCCTCTTCTTACTTCTTCTTTTTTAGTTCCTCGAAGAAGAAGTCCAACATTATCACCAGCTTGACCTTCGTCTAATGTTTTATTAAACATCTCTACCCCAGTAATAATAGTCTTGAAAGTATCATGATAACCAATAATTTCAGCTTCATCATTAGTATGGATTATTCCTCTTTCGATTCTTCCTGTTACCACTGTTCCTCTTCCTTCAATAGAAAAGATATCTTCAATGGGCATCAAGAATGGTTTATCAATATCTCTGACTGGATCTGGGAAATACTCATCAATTTTATTCATTAATTCTAATATAGGTTTAGCTGCTTCATCATCAACTGATTTTGCATCTAAAGCTTTCAAGGCAGAACCACGAATCACAGGAATATCTTTACCAGGATAACCATATTTAGTAAGAAGCTCTCTAATTTCTGTTTCTACTAAATCAATTAATTCTGGGTCATCTACCATATCAACTTTATTAAGAAAAACCACAATAGCAGGTACACCAACTTGTCTGGCTAAAAGAATATGTTCTGCTGTTTGAGGCATAGGTCCATCTGGGGCAGAAACTACCAAGATAGCTCCATCCATTTGAGCAGAACCCGTAATCATATTTTTGATATAATCAATATGTCCCGGGCAGTCAATATGGGCATAGTGCCTTTTATCTGTTTCATATTCAGAGTGATGAACATTGATAGTAATACCACGAGTTTTTTCCTCAGGAGCTTTATCAATTTCATTCACTCCTAAATCTTTTTGCGCCAAACCCTTTAAATGAAGCACATGCAAAATAGCGGCTGTTAAAGTCGTTTTTCCATGGTCAATATGACCAATGGTACCAATATTCATATGGGTTTTTGAACGAACGTATTTTTCTTTTTCTGCCATATTTTTTTTATTATTATTTTTTTATTATTTTTCGCTAAAGGCGATTTAATATATTTTTTATTCCGTTAATAAACGGATTTTTTTGTTTTTCGACGCCATCACATCAAGAGTGATTTAGTACTTAAATATTAATCTAAAACTCAATTAAAGTCAAGTTTCTTTTCTGTTCACAATTTGTTCAATGATATGACGAGGAACTTCCTCATAATGGCTAAATTCCATGTTAAAGGTTCCTCTTCCTTCGGTCATAGAACGAATATTAGTAGCATAGCCAAACATCTCAGCAAGAGGGATTTTCGCATCGATTACTTTCATCATGGCTCTTTCTCCGATATTTTCTATCTTCCCTCTCTTAGCGTTTAAATCACCAATGATATCCCCAAGGAATTTCTCCGGAATAGTAATTTCAATTTTCATAATTGGTTCTAGAAGTACTGGTTCAGCTCTTTTTGCTCCATCTTGAAAAGCCATAGAACCAGCAATTTTAAAAGCAAAATCAGAAGAATCAACTTCGTGATAGGAACCATCATAAAGAGTCACTCTCACATCAGTCATAGGATAGCCGGCCACAATACCTTTATCCATTGCCTCTTTTACTCCTTTCTCTACCGCTGGAATATACTCCTGAGGAATAATACCTCCTTTAATATTATTAACAAATTCAAATTTTTGCCCTCTTTCTAGCGGTTCTAATTTCAACCAAACATGTCCATATTGACCACGACCTCCAGATTGCCTAATATATTTACCCTCACTCTCTACGCTCTTTTTAATAGTTTCTCGATAAGCCACCTGAGGTTTACCAGTTTTAATATTCAAATTAAATTCTCTCTTCATTCGGTCAGCCAATATTTCTAGATGTAATTCACCCATCCCAGAAATAATAGTTTCTCCTGTTTCAGTATCTCCCGAAACTCGAAAAGTAGGATCTTCATCAGCTAATTTCTTCAAAACTACTCCCATTTTTTCTTGGTCTTCCTTAGTATCTGGTTCTATTTTCATAGAAATGACTGGCTCAGGAAAACTAATTTTTTCTAAAATAATGGGATGATCAGGATCACATAGGGTATCTCCGGTAATAGTATTTTTTAGACCCACGGTGGCTGCAATATCCCCTGCTTTTACTACTTCTAATTCTTCTCTTTGATTAGCATGCATTCTAAGCAATCTTCCTATTCTTTCCTGGTTAGAATTAGTAGCATTTAGAATATAGCTGCCTTTGTTTAATATTCCAGAATACACTCGAAAATAAGTTAAAGTTCCTACATAGGGGTCAGAGGCTACTTTAAAAGCTAAGGCAGCAAAAGGTTCATTATCGTCAGCTTGACGCATAATACTTTCTCCTGTTTTAGGATCAGTGCCTTCGACTGGAGGTAAGTCTTTGGGCGAAGGTAAATAGTCAACAATTCCGTCAATTAAAAGTTGAACACCTTTATTTTTATAAGAAGAGCCACAAAATACAGGAACAATTGTCCCCTCGATAGTAGCTTTTCTTAAAACGCGCCTCATTTCTTCCTCGGTAGGATTTTGACCTTCTAAATATTTAGTTAATAATTCTTCATCGTTTTCTACAATTTTTTCTATAAGTAATTTTTGCCATTGTTCTGCTTGGGTTTTTAAATTTTCTGGAATATCTTTTGAAACAACTGTTTCTCCATTATCACCCTCAAAATAAAAAGCTTTCATTTGAATTAAATCAATCACTCCTTCAAATTTATCTTCTATTCCAATAGGAAGATTAACAGGTTGAGCGTGTATAGTTAATCTTTCTCTAATCGATTCTAAATCCTTTTCATAATTAGCGCCAGTTCGATCAAGCTTGTTAATAAAGCACATGCGAGGAACATTGAATTTATCAGCTTGGTGCCAAACTGTTTCTGATTGGGGTTCTACCCCTGCTACCCCATCAAAAATAACTACTGCTCCATCCAAAACTCTCAAAGAACGTTGAACCTCGGCAGTAAAATCAATATGGCCCGGGGTGTCAATAATATTAATTCTAGTTTTATAATTAGCATCACCATTACGATAAGTAGGTATCCAAAAACAAGTAGTAGCAGCAGAAGTAATAGTAATTCCTCTTTCTCTTTCTTGAACCATCCAATCCATAACAGTATTACCATCATCGATTTGTCCAATTTTATGAGAAATACCAGTATAATATAAAACTCGTTCGGTAGTAGTAGTTTTACCAGCATCAATATGGGCAATAAAACCAATATTCCTTATTTTTTCTAAAGGATAAAATTCTTCCATAAATTTATTTTCTAAAATGGGCGAAGGCGCGATTCGCTTCTGCCATGCGGTGAGTTTCTAATTTTTTCTTAATAGCTCCGCCTTCATTTTTGGAAGCTAAAATCAATTCTTCCGCTAATTTACTTCCCATTGATTTGCCTTTTTTGCTTCGGCTTGCTTCAATCAGCCAACGGAAAGCTAAAATTGTTTTTCTGTATTCAGGAACCGGTTGAGGTACTTGATAGTTAGCCCCACCAACTCTTTTAGTTTTTACTTCCATTTCTGGAGAAACATTTTCAATGGCTAAATTAAAAATACTTAGAGGGTCTTGATTAGTTTGTTTTTTTATACTCTCCATGGCGCGATAAAAAACTTTTTGGGCTACTGTTTTTTCTCCATCTTTCATTAAATAATTAATAAACCTCGTTATTAGAGGACTTTGATAAACTAAATCTGGCTCATATTGTTTTTCTTCTCGATGCTTTCTTCGCATATTAGTATCGTGTTATTTTGGTTTTTTAGCGCCGTATTTACTTCTTTGTTGTTTTCTATTTTCCACCCCGCTGGTGTCATAACGGCCCCTCACAATGTGATATCTTACTCCGGGCAAGTCTTTGACTCTTCCTCCTCGAAGCATGACAATAGAATGTTCTTGAAGATTATGCCCTTCTCCGGGGATATAAGCCGTCACTTCCATACCATTAGACAATCTAACACGGGCTACTTTTCTTAAAGCTGAGTTAGGTTTTTTAGGAGTGGTAGTAAACACCTTTAAGCATACTCCTTTTTTTAAAGGAGAGGTATGATGAGTGGGTCTATTTTTTAAGGTGTTAAAAGAAAAAGATAAAGCCACTACCTTACTTTTCTTGGTAATTTTTTTACGACCTTTTTTAATTAATTGATTAAAAGTAGGCATACTGAATAGTAGTGTAGCAAATACCGTGCTTTTTGTCAAAACCTAAATTATTTTAATAAAAAAATTGCGCTTTTAAATTCGGATTAAATTTTAAAACATTGCTTTTTCTCCGCGATCTCGGAGAAAAAGCTAAATTAAAAAATTAAAAATTAAAAATTAAAAATTTATTTAATTACATCCCTGTTAAAAGATGAAATAACAATGAAATAAGAGGATAAATAAGATTCCAGCCAAATAAAATAAAAATCAATAAAATAACAAAACTATATTGATAAAGAAACATTTCCAATTTAGGGAAAGGCCAAAGATAGAAAAAAATATGAGAACCATCAAGGGGTGGAATGGGAAGTAGATTAAAAATCGCCAAAACTAAATTAATTTGAACAATTAAACCAAGAAAAGGGGTAAGAGATAAGCCTGAATGCAAATAATTTAATCCTCTAATTAATAATCCAAAAGTAAGAGCCAAAACAAAATTGCTTGCTGGCCCAGCTAAAGCCAAAAGAGCCGAGTCTCGAGCAGGATTTCTTAATTTTAAGGGATTATAAGGAACGGGCTTGGCCCAACCAAAAACTATCCCTACATGGCTTAATAAAAGCATAAGGGGTAATAAAATAGAACCAAAAAGATCTAAATGCGGTATGGGATTTAAAGTTAATCTTCCCATTTTTTCTGCCGTATCATCTCCTAATTTTAAAGCAGCCCAGCCATGGGATACTTCATGAATAACTACCGAGAAAAGCAAAACTATAATTGAAAAAAATTGGCTTAGTTGAATCATTGAGTAAAATTTTTAATTATCAATTCTCAATTTACAATCAATTTTCAATGAATCAATTTCTAATGTTTGAAAATTCTAAAATTGTAAATTCAATGAAAATTGTAAATTGTAAATTATGAAATGTTTTTTATTATTGTGTCTTTTTCAACAATTGGTAGTTTAGTCTTTTTTACTAAATCTTTCAAGGTATTAATAGTCTCGTCATAAGTAACACGATCAACCGGAAAAGGAGTCGCATCTTTTCCTCCATGAGCAAAAGAATATCGAGCCGGATCTTCATAAGAAGGTCGAGCGCCATAGATAACTTCGGAAACTAAAGCCAGAGCTCGAATAGTTTTAGGACCAACTCCATAAGTGGCTAAAAGTTGTTCATAATTTTTAGGTCTTTCTTCAGTTAAGCGATATAAAATTTTTTGAAGATATTTGTTTGATAAAAAATTTTCTTGAGAAACAGGATGAGAATAAAATTCTTTATTTTCTAAATTAACAAGAGTTAATTGTTGTTTTTTGTTGCCTAATTTAATCATCTGGCTTAACTCTGAAGAATATTTTTCTAAAATTTGTACGTCTTTCAAAAGACTTAAAAAATTTTGGTTTACTAAATCCACGCTGGTATTTTGAGTGGTTAGGCTATTTTTTGATACCAAATTTAAAACTTTCTTTTTTTCACTAGCCACAATTCCCTGATGGGGTTCTACTACCAAACTTTGAGAACCAGAAGGAGAATGAAAATTTAGATTATCAGAAAACCAATGATATCGTCTAGCAGTAACAGCTTGAGTATTCATTCCTTGCTGCACGACTGCCCAGGACCCATTGCGAGAAAAGAAAAAAGCATGATGATAAATTTGAAAGTCATCCTGAACTAAACTATTATCAACTTTAGCAGCCATCTTTGAGTTATACACCAATCGATTAGATATTTCAAAGGGAAGAGCCAGAGCGTGTCCCCATGATAAAATTTCTTCTGGTGTTTTTTTTGATGTTTTTCCTTTACCTCCGCAAATAAAAACTCCGTATTCTTTCTCTCTTCCTTTAACCGCTTCTTTTAAAGCCGCAGTTAAAGTCGTTGTTAAGCCCGAAGCATTCCAATCAAAAGCCAAAACCGTGCCTAATGATTGAAACCACACCGGATCAGCGATCCTTTTAATAAATTCATCAGGGCCATATTCCTGAATCATAACCTCAAGCATTTCTCTCGATAACTTAACCATACGCTCAAAAAGCCATTTTGGGCACTGGCCATAATCTAAACCAAAAGTAGCAATGCCGCGCGAAATACTCATCTAAATAATAGCATAAAGCTGATTTTTATCTAGGTCTTTAATAGCTAAGTTTAATCTTTGATCGCTATTAGTATATAAAGTAAAAAGTGTTTCTCCTTTTAAAACTTTATTTCCAATAATTTTATTTAAATAAACACCTGCTTCTTTAGTAATAGGAGAACCTAATAAACGTGCTAAACGAATTAAATTTAAATTATCAATTGTTTTAATTGTACCTGATTTTGGACTCTTAAACTCGTATTGGTATTCTCCTAATTTTAGAGATTCTTCTGATAAATTATTAATTCCTCCTTGGGTTCTAATAATTTTTCTAAATTGTTCTAAAGCCTCGCCATTTTTCAATTGACCCAAAGCCATCTTGGTTCCCTGTCCTCTTTTTGCTTTACCGGTTAATTCTAATAAAGCTCCAGTTAAATCGAGAGCTCTTTTTTCTAAATCCAGAGGTCGATTATCAGTCTGGGATAAAACTCTTAAAATGTCGCGAATTTCTAACATTGGACCAATGCCCTGACCAACAGGTCCGTTAATTTTGGTTACTATTACCTTTATTTTGATGTTAAATTTTTTAGCTAAATATTCAAAAATTCTTTTAACTAATCTGACATCACGGCTATTATTAATCTTTAAACCCGGGCCAATGGGCATATCAATCACTAAATGAGTAGCTCCCATCGCTACTTTTTTAGCCATAATAGAAATAATCATTTTAGAATAAGGCTCAATTCCTAATTCATAACTGACCTTTAAAATTCTGTCATCGGCAGGAGCTAAATTCAACGAACCGCCCCAAGCTAAACAAGCATTAGTTTTCTCAACAATTTCTTTAATTTTTTCAGAGCTAAATTCCACTGGACTAATTGCTTCTATTACATCAGCCGTGCCAGCTTCCGAAGTAATAGCCCGAGAAGAAGTTTTGGGAATTTTAATGCCCAAACTCGAAATAATCGAAACAACAATAGGAGTGGTGCGATTACCGGGCACTCCACCAATGGAATGTTTATCAGCCACGATGCCATCCCAGTGTATCATCTCCCCTGTCTCGGCCATGGCTTTAGTTAAATAATAAATTTCTTCAAAAGAAAATACCCCCTGACCAAAAGCTGAAGCAACAAAAAAAGCAATTTGAATATCATCCAAATGGTAGTGAACAATATCTAAAATAATAGATTTAGCTTCTTGGTAAGTAAGTTTTTTACCTTTTAATTTTTTTTGAATACACTCTAAAGAAGACGGAGCAGAAGCCAAAGATAATCCTATCACTTCTCCTTCTTTAATCTTATATTTTTCAACGGTATCTCGTAAAAGCCCCGCTTCACCTGGTTGAACTAAATTATTAGTAAGCTCCAGTCCTACCTCTGTCTTTTTATGATTCCACTTCATGTTTAATGCATCGCCTGCCCTCAAGCCATAAACCTTAGCATCATTTTCATGAATAATAATCACCCAGCGATGGCCGGTTTGAATATCTAAATATTTAGCTTTTAAAAAAAATTCTCCGTCTTTTGTTTCTTTTTCAGTTAAATTAGAATTCATATTATATTACTGATTTTAAAAATCGGCTTAAAGTTTGGCTAATATCAACAGTAAATTGTGAATTAGCTAAAGTATTAGTAGTAATTATTTTTTTAGGATGGATAATTTTTAAAGCGTTAATAGATTGGTCACCAAAAATTGAATGAACAAAAGCAAAGCTAATACTACGAGCTTGAAATTGATTGGTTATCTTGGCAGCATCCAAAATAGTATTACCCGTGGAAACAATATCATCAACAATAATAATATCTTTATTTTTTATCACTTCTAAGTCTTTGAGGGAATAAGAAAATTCAATTTGACCTGTTTGATTATTTCTTTCTTTTATTAAAACTATTTTTTGAGCGGGGAATTTTTGGCAAAAATCATCAACAAATGTCTTCGATTCTCTATCTGGCCCAAGAACAATGCTTTCTAGGGGATTAAAATCTTGAAATTGAGAAGCTAAATCTTGAAACAAAAACAAATTATAAGCAGGAATCTTAAATAATTCTTTTATCTTTTTTCTATGTTCGTGCATATTACAAGTAATAAACGTATCTAAATTTTTTTCAATCAATTCGTCGATATATAAAGCGGATAACGGCTCCCCTTCTTCAAAAACAGCATCTTGCCTGGCATAGGGCAAATAAGGCATAATGCCAATAACTTTTTTGGCTAGTTCTTTGGCTTTTCTAGCCAAAAGAAAATATTTAATTAAATAATCATTGATCTTTTCTTTATCTTGTTTTTGCAAAAGAAGAATAATTTGATCTACCTTTTCTTCTTTACCAAGAGAAGGTTTAATTTCTCCGTCGGGAAAAATCCTTTCTTTCACTAGTAAATAATCCCAATTGAGAAATTGAGCTAATTTTTCTCCTAAAGCATCACCGATCACTAAAGATTCCATATTAATAAATGGGAAATTTAGAACACAATTTTTTTACTTCTTTTTGAATTATAGCTGGTTTTTCTTTTTTTATCAAAACTCGATAAATTAATTCGGCAATTTGTTTCATTTCTTTTTCTTTCATTCCTCGGGTGGTTACTGCTGGTACGCCTATCCTAACACCAGAGGGATGAAAAGGATTCATGTCACCAACAACCACATTGCGATTAGCAATAATTCCTGCCTTTTCTAATAAAGTTTCTGCTTCCGTACCGCTTAGACCATTTTTTCTTAAATCTAAAATCATCAAATGATTATCAGTGCCATTCGTGACCAAACGAAAACTTAAGTTTTTTAATTCTTGAGCTAAAACCTGGCTATTTTTCAGAATTTGTTTTTGATAATTTTTAAAACTTTGCGTTTGGGCTAATTTAAAAGTTAAAGCTATTCCTGCTGTTACATTATTATGTGGGCCACCTTGCATTTGAGGAAAAACAGATTTATTAATGGCACTTTCTAAATCAATTTTATTTTTATTAGCAATCTCTGATTCTTTATTGATAAAAATAATTGCCCCTCTTGGTCCTCTTAAGGTTTTATGAATAGTACTTGTAACAAGATCACAGGAAGAAAAAGGGTTGGGATATAAACCAGCCAAAACCAAACCAGCCACATGACTAATATCAGCCAAAGAATAAGCGCCAACTCGATGAGCAATTTTACTAATTTCATCAAAATCAATTTTCCGAGGATAAGAAGTTAAACCAGAAACAATAATTTTGGGGCGATACTTTTGAGCTAATTCTTCTATTTCTTGATAATCTAATAATTCAGTTTGAGGATTTAAATTATACTGAATTGATTGATATAGCTTCCCAGATAAATTAGCTTTATGTCCATGAGTTAAATGACCGCCACTCGTTAAACTCAGTCCCATCAAAACATCTTCGGGTTGAAGTAAGGCATTATAAACTTCTAAATTAGCTGGCGAACCAGAATAAGGCTGGACATTAACACTCCATTTCAGAGGGTCTAAATGAAAAGCCTTTAGCGCTCTTTGCTGTGCTAATTCTTCGATCTCGTCGTAATAAACATTGCCTGGATAATATCTTTTATGAGGATAACCTTCGGAATATTTATTGGTTAAAGGAGAGCCTAAAACTTCAAACATTACTTCCGAAACAAAATTTTCCGAAGCAATTAAATCAATGGTTTCTTTTTGCCTAATAATTTCTTTTTGAATTAAGCGAAAAAGTTGAGGATCTGTTGTTTTCAGTAAAGAAAGTTTCATAAAAAATATTATTATTCCAAATATTTGTCATGTACAGTTTTAATATACTCTTTGGCAGCAGCAGCATCTTCCCAGCCCAAAATTTTAATTTCTTTACCTTCTAAAATTTTATAAGTTTCGAAGAAATTAACAATTTGTTTTAAAAGATGGCTTGGCAAATCCGCGTAATTTTTTACTTCCTGATAAGCGGGATCATTATAAGCCACCGCTAAAATTTTGTTGTCATTATGGCCCGAATCAATCATTTTTAATAACCCAATTGGCCTAACTTTAATCAAGCAACCAGGAAATGTCTCTGTTGTCATGATGACTAAAATATCTGCTGGATCACCATCTTCAGAAATAGTCTCCGGCACTAAACCATATTCTCCGGGATAATATACCGATGAATGCAGAACTCTGTCTAATCTAATAACCTCGTATTTTAAATCAAATTCGTATTTATTTTTAGAGCCACGCGGTATCTCAATTAAAGTACAAATAATTTCTGGCGCCTCATCTCCAATTTTTAATTTAGCATAATCCATATCTTAATATTATTTATAATTTTAAATTTTCTCTTTGGTTTCACTTTCTTCAGCTGTTAGTCTATCAACTTTGTGTTGCTCTTCTTCTTTTTTCAGCAATTTAGTAGTTCTTTCATATTTACTAAAAACAAAGAGATAGAGAATTTCCAATAAGCCAAAGGTATTAAGAACTAACAAAATAATAAACCACCATTTTTCTCCTCTTCTGGCTGATTTCCACAAAGCCAAACCTTTCCAAAATATATACCAAGTAATAAAAAGATACATAAAAACAGGATTAAAAAGAAATAAAGAATTCAAAATGTTAAGATTGTAAAAGGTATTCATGATAGTTTTTCATTAAAATTATAATAATATTTTACCATAAACCACTCGTCTAATTCAAATCCCGTTCTTTGAATAATATTGGGTCAGGGATTGACAAAATACAAAAAAGGCGTATACTAAAATATAGTTCTGAAAAGTGCCTCCTTTCATAAAAACGAAAAGTGGGCTCCTCTAAATGGGAAAAGAGGAGCCCAGAAAATTGTCTAAAATGTGTTCTTTAATAACTATCTACCGCTGAGGAATGCTCCTAGCGTCCAGGAGAACCTACTCACCATTAGCTTATGGTTTGAGGATGGTACTCGCGGTCGTTTAAAAATTTCTTTAATTTCTTTGAATTTTATTCTATATTAATAAAGCCTTTGAACATAAAGGCTTTTTTTATTTCCTATCTTAAATTTTAAGGCTGGAGGAGCTCTTCTGGCAAGAATTCTACTTTTTTCACTTCAGAGAATTGTTTTGCTGTGGCCTCAATTTGAAACCATAAAATCCCAACGCGACACGACCCACCAGAAGTTTTATTTAATGAATCGTTAAATTTTAAAATTAAAGTTCCATTTGGTTTTAAATTTGCTTCCGTCAAAGAAAACCCTTCTAAAGGAAATTCAGTCGTAATCCCTTGAAACGATAATTAACAAGAACATCACAATAAGATTTTTTTCATCTAGAATATCTATTTCTGGGATAAAGTAGTACAATAAGTATTTTGTAATTTATTTTGGGCATCTTTCGCTGTTCCCGTATCCTGATTAAAGAAATGTCTAAAAGTATTAGCCGAAATTAAAGTAAAAGGAACTTGACAATCCATTCCAGCCACAAGAGAACCATCGGCATTTAAAACTTTAAAATCATAATGACAGTTATCCCCTTCTTTACCATAGATGGTAATAACATATTTGGAACCTGGTGGAGTAAAATCTGTACTAAAAATGGCTGGCTGACAGCTTAAAAGATTACTAGATAAACAATTAGAATCACCAGAGCAATTAGCAGGCCCAGTATTAAGACCAGCTGCTGTCGTGCTAGTAGTAGGTGCGATGGTTGTTTTGGGTTTTCTGATAATAAGAATTAGCCCCAAAACTAATACTAAAAATAATAAACCAATGATAATTAATGTCTTTTTTTTCATAAAATTAATTTATTAAAATTATGTTTTCGACCTTCTTATATTATACCACTTAAAAGGCTTTTTGGGATAGATCAATAAATTTCAACGGATCAACACTTGTCCCATTAACTTTAATTGATAAATGAAGATGGGGCCCTAAGGAATAGCCACTATTTCCTGTTAATCCAATAATCTCCCCCTTTGCCACTTTATCACCCTTTTTTACTTTAAATTCACTTAAGTGTAAATACAAAGAATAAATGCCCAGCCCATGATCAATAATAATTGTTTTGCCATAATCTGTTAATGATTGAGCAAATTTTACCACTCCATCATTAATAGCATAAATAGGGGTACCGATTTTAGCATCCAAATCAACTCCTAGGTGTCTTAAAGTGATATAGCCTTCTTTTCTTATTGTTCCAAAATCCCCTACTTTAATTATTTGTTTTAAGGGATAAATAAAGGATTTATGAAAATATGATTCTGGGGTATATTGGCTTATCACTTCATAGACTAAGGCACCATCATTCGCTTGGATATTTTTTACAATATTACTTTGGGTATAGCCTTGTTTTTCTAATTCTGGCGTTAGGACAAATTTGGTTGTATAAAAATTTCCTTTGCTAATAGTCATTTTCTTGTTGAATATTTCTTCATCGTTAAGCAAAATTCTTAGAAGATAATCCCCCGGGGTTTTTCTTACGTCAATTCCGATAAAACCAACAAATTCTCCTTCATTTTCTGTAGTAATAAAGTCAAATGATTTACGATCAAGTTCTCCAATGGGTTTTTGTCCTAGCTTTAATTTTTTGATTTTAATAACTAAGGTATCTCCCTGAGCCAACTTATCTTGAAAAATAATTATTTCTCTTGATTTCTCTTCTAATATAGTAATATTAGGAATAGTAGTTGTGGTAGTTACTTTTATCTTTTCTTCATTAATAAAATTAGCCCTGATAAATAGTATTATTAAAGATCCCATCAGAACAATAATTATACAATAATTATTTTCTTAATCACC
>JBMFSN010000007.1:0-22274 GCA_049967535.1 Minisyncoccia bacterium
GGAAGAGGCATATAGATTTGGTAAAATTACTGATTTTCAAAAGAAAGTGTTATTAAATGATATCGTCACCGCCATTTTATATCTTGTTATCCCCAGAGAAAATTTTAAGCAAGAGATTATAGAAAAATTACAAATTCCTCCTGCTTATGCGGAAATTATTGATCAAATAATTCAAAAAATGATTTTTGAACCACTAAAAGACGAATTAGAACAATATAAATATTTACTCCCTAAAACAACTCCCTTTGAATTGCAAAAATCAAAAGAGCAACAACCCAAAATTACTTCTCCTCAAGAATTAAAGACAACTCCAGCCCAGGAGATTCATCCTCAAAAAATCGAAGATTTACTCCCCAAAACAAAAGCCTGGGAAGAAAAACCAAAAGAGGTGCCTAGGCAAGAGCCAACTTCCGAACCTCTTCTTCCAGAAATTCCAGAAATTAAAATTGAAAGACCAGTTAATAAAACAGGGGAATTAAAAAGAGTTACTGTTCCTTCTGTTTCCCCGGAAATTCAAGAAAGGATTCATTCTAAATTAATGGATGCCATTAAGAAAAAAGATGCCCAGCCTAGTATTATTGAAGCAATGAAAAAAGTAGTGGATAAAGGAGTAAGACAACCTCTTGATAAAAAGGCTCAACCTAAGAATATTTCAGAAGAAAATAAAGTTGCCCTCTCACAAGTGGTGGCGGGGCAAAATGATCATTTTGCCACCAAAGAAACATCTAAAAAATCATCCGAACCAAAGCCATATATATTAGATGTCAAAATTAAAGAAGAAAAAGAAAATAAACAAGAGCTTCCTACAAAAGAAATAAAATATCAAAAACCAGAAGAAAAACCGTTTGGAGAAGCGTAAATTAGAATCTAGAATCTAGAATCTAGAATCTGGAATTTAGAAATTAGAAATTAGAAATTTTTACTATTATGTTCTACGAAACACCACAATTTGTCAGACAGGAAGTAAAATTAATGGGGGTGATCACTTTTAATCAGCTCTGGATTTTAATTGGTTTTGCTGGGTTTCTCGCTATTCTTTATTTTAGTTTAAATCTCGTACTTTTTATTATTATTGCCATGTTTCTCGCTCCTCTCGGTTTAATTTTAACCTTCGGACAAATGAATGGTCAGCCAATGTATAAAATTATCCCTGCTGCCATTCGCCATTTTTGGCTGCCTAAGTATTATTTCTGGCAAAAAACTAATCCTCTTGTCACCCAATCTCACCAACAAGAAAATACTAATCAGCAAGCTAAAACTATCATTAAACCTCAGCTTCAAAAACATTTAGACAAACAAACTTTGGATAATCTCAGCCAATTTTTAGATCAATAATTTTATGGCCCAAAAAAATAAAGAAGCATTTAGCAGTCAGTCCTTGATTAGCCTTAGTCAGATCAAGAAAGGTATTTTAATTTTAAAAAACGGCTCCCTCCGCTCTGTTTTAGAAGTCTCTGGCATTAATCTTGATTTAAAATCAGAAGATGAACAAAATACTATTTTAACTGGATGGCGTAATCTTTTAAATAACCTCGATTTTTCTTTAGAAATAATTATTCATTCTCGCCGTCTAAATATTGATCCTTATTTAAATTTTCTTCAAGAAAAAATTTCCCAAGAACAATTAGAACTCTTAAAAATTCAAGGAGAAGATTATTATAGTTTTATCAAAGGACTGGTCACGGAAAACAATATCATGAGGAAAAAATTCTATTTGATTATTCCTTACGACCCTGTTATCATTAAGCCAAAAAATGCTTTAAGCCAAATGGGTGATTCTTTTAAAAGTCTTCTCAATTTAGGCCGAGAATCATTTAACGTAATGAATCTCTTAACTGAAGAAGAATTTAACCAATATTATCAGCAACTAATGATTAGAAGAGATAATGTTGTTACTAACCTTTATCGTCTAGGCCTTACCAGCAGGCCTTTAGAAACCAAGGAATTAATAGAATTTTTCTTTAATCTTTATAACCCGGAAACTTTTGAAAAAGAGTCTTTAAGTTTACCAGAAGAATTTAATAAATAGTTTTCATATGACTTCCTTTAATTTTTTTAACAAATCTCAACCTGGCAATTCTTCTCTTCCTTCATATAAAGATGCTCTCACTACTTTGCAGGATTTAATAGCTCCAGCTGGTTTAGTAATTTCTCCCAATTATTTAAAATTAGGGGAAAAATATTGTTCTACTCTCTTTGTGCTCACTTATCCTCGTTACCTTTCTTCTAACTGGTTCTCTTCTTTAGTAAACTTAGATGAATCATTTGATATTTCTATTTTCTTCCATCCCTTGGAAATTAATAATATTTTAAGGGATTTGAGAAAAAAATCAGCAGAAATGCAGGCTCAAATATCCTTAGAAGCCGAAAGAGGGATGGTGCGTAATCCTCTTTTAGAGGCAGCTCTAAGAAACATCGAAGAATTAAGAGACCTTATTCAACAAGGTAATGAAAGACTTTTTGATACTGCTGTTTATATCACTTTTTTAGCCAACACCAAAGAAGATATTAATAAAATTCAAAGTAAAATTGAAAATGCTTTGGAACAACAATTAATTTATGCTAAACCAGCAGTTTTCCGCGAGTATGAAGGTTTTGAATCTTCTTTGCCTTTAGGATTAGATAGATTAATGATTACTACCCCCTTAAATTCCCAGCCAGCTTCTACTCTTTTCCCATTCTCTTCTTTGGATTTATCAGAAAACACTGGCGTTCTTTACGGAATCAACCAACATAATAATAGTTTGGTTATTTTTGATCGTTTTTCTCTGCCTAATGCCAATATGACGGTTTTTGCTCAAACTGGTGCCGGTAAAAGTTATGCTATTAAGATGGAGATTCTTCGTTCTTTATTATTAGGCACTAATATTTTAATTATTGATCCAGAAAATGAGTATTCTTATTTGGCTGATTCTTTAGGGGGAAGTTATTTCAAAATAGCCGTTGGTTCCACTGACCATATTAACCCCTTTGACCTTCCTGCCGTTGCTCCTGATGAAACCCCAGAAGAAGTTTTTCGTAATCACATTCTTAATTTAATTGGTTTAATTAAATTAATGGTTAATGGTTTATCTCCTCAAGAAGAAACTATTTTAGACCGAGCTATTACTCAAGCCTATGCTTCAAGGGATATCTTCCCAGAAACCATGACCGAAGGAAAAACTCCTCCTTTGATGGAAGATTTAGAAAGTGTCTTAAGAAGTATTGAGGGCGGGGAAGACCTGGGAGCTAAACTTTACAAATATACCCAAGGCACTTATGCTGGTTTTTTGAATCAACTGTCTAACGTGGATATCAACAACCGTTTAATAGTCTTTGGCATCCGCGATTTAGAGGAAGAATTAAGGCCTATTGCTATGTATGTCGTCTTAAATCATATTTGGACTATGATTAAAAGTGATTTAAGAAAAAGAATTATGGTTATTGATGAAGGTTGGTGGTTATTAAAACACGAAGAAAGCGCTTCTTTTCTTTTCAGCTTAATTAAGAGAGCCAGAAAATACTATCTAGGCATTAGTTTTATTACTCAGGACATTGAAGATGCCTTGATGTCTCCTTATGGCAAACCTATTATTACGAATTCCTCTTTAGCCCTTCTTTTAAAACAATCTCCAGCCAATATCGATGTTATTGGTAAAGCTTTTAATTTAACAGAACAGGAAAAATCCATCCTTCTTCAAGCCTCTGTTGGGACCGGTTTATTCTTTGCTGAAGACCGCCATGTGGCTATTCAAATCGTCGCTTCTTATGCCGAAGATCAAATTATTACTTCTAATCCGGCCCAATTAGAAGAACTAAAAAAAGCTAAAGAAGAATTTTCTTCAAGTTAAAATATATATCACTATGAATAATAAATTACTGATAAAAAATATTTCGCTCTTTGTCTTTATTCTAATATTATTACCCCTTTTGAGTTTTGCAGCCACAAGCTCCACCTGTCCAGAAGGGAGCTATCAGTTTGAAACTGGAGTGCCGTTTTTTGCCGGCCAAGGAGAATGTGTTGCTCCTTCTAATTTATCTAATATGATTATCTCTTTAATTCATAAGCTATTTCCCATTGCCGGAGTTTTAGGCTTTGCTATGATTATTTGGGCTGGTTTTGAATATGCCACGAGTGGTGGCGACACTAATAAACAAAAAGATGCTCAAGACAGAATTGCTAACGCCATTATTGGCATTCTTCTTTTGTTCAGTTTCTGGCTTATTATCAACATTATTAATCCTGATATTTTGAAAATTCAAGATCTCACGATAACACCAGTAAATTATGAAAATAATAATATTAATTATAATATTGATAACATCGATACCAGCGGTAATTTAAATGCCTTCATTATAACCGCTAAAAATTTTGCCGCTGGTCACCAAGTTAATCTTAATTGTAAAAATTATACCTCAGACCCAAATATAACTAATTATGTTAATTATTTAGAAAGAGCCCATTATAATTGTACTTGGGGGATGTCTTGTGATCACTATATTGCCACAGCGATGAGGGCTAGCAATTTGGATCCGTCTTACCTTCTTGGAGCCTCCCCAGACCAATATTATTATGCCGCTACTCATCCTGATAAATACTCTTGTTTTAATGTAACAGATGCTTCCACTCCAGAACGAGCAGGTGTTCAGAATGGAGATATCTTATTTTTTAGCACAGAAGGTAAGCCTGTTATAACCAATTCTATGTCACCCACAGATATTAAAGGATTAATAGGCCATACAGCTTTATGGATTGATAATTGCCGCTGGCAAGCTTCTCTGGACGACTATTTACCTAACAAAAGAGATAGCCAATGTTGGTGGTATGATCCATCATCTGCTAAAGTAATCGCAATCTGTCGACATAAATAAACTTTAATTATTCCTCTTGCGGTTTAATAATGATATGCCTTTCTTTGCCTTCACCGAGACTTTCCGTCATCACATCGCTTCTTAAAGCAATTTCTAAATGAATAACTCTTCTATCTTTCGCTGGCATAGGTGGTAACTCCAGTGGTTTTTTAGTTAAAGCCACTTGGTAGGCAGCTTTTCTGGCAATTTCCCTTAATTTTTCTTCGTAAATAGTTCTGTAATTATTGACATCAAGAGAAACCCGCCAACCAGAATCATTTTTTGTTTTTTGAATAAGATTTCTTAAAATTAATTCAAAAGCCCATAAATTTTCTCCTCCTTTCCCAATCAAAATACCACTGGAATCATCTTGAGAATCCATCTTAATCATAAAGCGCACAAATTTTTCTTCGGGATTTTCCTGAATTTCAATTTCAAAATTATGAAACCCAATAGTTTGAAGCAATTTTTCAAAATAATTTTTTACTTCCATCATTTCCATAAATTAAATTGTTTTTTGCTCTTTTAATAATTTTTTATTAATGAGGGCTTCTAAAATACCAACCAAACTGATGGCAATCCAATACACGATAATAGCAGCAGGGAAAATTTTATAATAAAAGACGATAACAAAAGGAAGCAAAAGAAACATAGTTTTATTTTGGCCCGGAGCAGTTGGTTGAAGGATAGCCAAAACTACATTAACCAAAGCTGAAAGAATAGTCAAAGGTAAACTAATAGCTTTTAAGTCAATGAAACCCAAAAATTGGTAGTTTAAAACAGGGGTTAATTTAATAAAAGAATAAAGATGAGGACTCCAATCAACTGAGGTAATAGCTTGTTTAAAGAAAATATATAAGAAAATAAAAAAGACGAGCTGGATAGCTACCCCTCCTAAAGAACCATAAGGGCTAACTTTTTCTTGCTTAAATAATTCCATTATTTCTTTATTGGCCTGACTGGGATCTTGCTTATATTTGTTCTGAATTTCTTTCATTTTAGGCTGAAGCTTTAACAACTTACTTTGAGCGACCATAGTTTTTCGATTGAAAGGGAGAAGACATAGTCTAAGAAGCACGGCTAAAGTAAAAATTGCCCAACCCACGTTACCTTTAAACAATGAAGCAAGAAGGGCTAAAATATTATAAAGCGGTTGGTAAATTAATAAATAAGTCATATAAATTTAAGAAAGGCTAACCAGAAGCTCATTCAAAGCTTCTTCTATTTCCTGAAACGAGTGTTCTAAAACTCCTTTTTTGGTTAAAATAACAATATCAAAACCTTCTTTAAAAAGAGCCGAACAATTATTCAAAATAGCACGAATTTTTCTTTTTAAAGAATTGCGCTCTACTGCCAAAGAATAAGTTTTGGCACTAACAATAATACCAAATCTGGGAGAAATTAAATTATTTTTTCTATAGATAACAACAAAAAATTTATTTTCACGGAATTCTCCTTGGTCAAAAACTTTTTGAAAAAGCGAAGATGAAGTTAAACGATATTTTTTCTTAAGCATAATATTAATTAAGTGCTAAGAAGAAAAAATTAAACCGTAATTCTTTTTCTGCCTTTATGTTGACGAGCTTTAATAATGTTTTTACCAGAAGGAGAAGAATTTCTTTTTAGAAAACCGTGGGTTCTGGATCTTTTTTTCTTTTTTGGCTGATAAGTAACACTCATAATTTAAAATTTAAAATTGATCATTTATAATTTAAGGATATCATACCATATTTTTAAAGAAAAGCAAAACTAAAAATTACCCCTCGAGATGAATTTCACAAATTATCAACAAGTTATCCCCAAAAATCAGTAATTTGAATTCGCTTCATGTTTGTTTTATAATAGGTCGTGGTATAATTGGAAAGTATTATTTACTATGGACCAAAAAGAACTCTGGAAAGCTGCTCTAGGCGAAATCCAATTAAATATCTCTAAGGCCAATTTTCTTACTTGGTTTAAAGATACCTTTATTGCCGATATTAAAGATAGTACGGTTTTTATTGGAGTTCCTTCTAATTTTGTGAGAGAATGGTTAGAAAATAAATATCACAAAACCATCCTCCAGTCCTTAACTCATTTAAATCCTAAAATCACCAAGTTAGATTATGTCATCTCTCAATCTAATCCTTCTTTGGAAAAAATTAAAAAAGTGAGAGGCAACCACAAGCAAGAGGAAAAAGCTATTCTGGACGAACAATTAAACTTTCAGGAATTCTCCATTGATCCAGAGACTAATTTAAATCCTCGTTATACGTTTGAAACTTTTATTGTTGGGTCTAATAATGAACTAGCTCATGCCGCTAGCGAAGCAGTAGCAGAAAATTTAGGTTCTAAATATAATCCTTTGTTTATTTACGGAGGAGTAGGTTTAGGTAAAACCCATCTTCTTCAAGCCATTGGTAATAAGGCCAAAAAAGATAATAAAAAACTAAAAATTAAATACGCTTCTTCTGAAAAATTTACTGATGAATTAGTGAAAGCTATTGGAAAGCAAACTATGGATGCTTTTAAAGCTAGTTTTAGAAACGTAGATCTTTTACTAATAGATGATGTTCAATTCATTGCAGGAAAAGATAAAACCCAGGAAGAACTGTTTCATACTTTTAATAATTTATATGAAAAAAATAAGCAAATTGTCTTTACTTCCGATCGACCGCCTAAGGCTATTCCTTCTATTGAAGAGAGATTACGTTCTCGTTTTGAAGGAGGAATGATTGCTGATATCGGGTATCCAGATTTTGAGACTCGTTTAGCTATTTTACAAGCTAAAAGTCAAGGAACAGGTGTTGAAATTGAGGAAAAAGTCTTGCGTTATTTAGCCGAAGTAGCTCCTAAAAATATTAGGGAGTTAGAGGGTGCTTTAAATCGAATCATCGCCCATAGTAGATTAAAGAACCATCCTCTTACTTTAGAGGAAAGTAAAAAAGTTTTGGCTTCTATTGTTAGTAATTCTCACCAATTTATTCCCTTTAAAGATGTTATTCAAAAAATTGCTTCTTTTTATGATTTAGACGAAAGCGATCTTTTTGGTCATTCCCGTAAAAAAGAATTAGTAAAACCAAGACAGGTAATGATGTATATTTTAAGGGAGGAATTAAATTATTCTTATACTAATATTGCTGAAAAAATTGGCCATCGTGACCATACTACAGCTATTCACGCCTGTAAAAAAATTCAAGAAGAAATTAATAATAATGCTACTTTTTCCCAAGAGATTAATCTCTTAAAGGAAATGCTTTATAATTAACTAGTTGATAAGTTGTTTATAAAAAAAAGGAATTAATCTTGACATTGAAATAAAAAAATTAGTTAACATAAATAATTAATTTTTCCTCACCCCTTATTCTACTTTAATCCCTAAGTTATCCCCTCTTTATTAAGATAAAAATTATTTTTAACCTTTAATAAATCAATATTTCTGCAGGTTATCCCCAAAATTTTAGCTCTTAATAATAACAATAATTTAATATATATTTAAATTTAATTAATAAAAATAATAAAAAATATGAAATTTACATCTTTAGTAGAAAATTTGAGAAAAGCTATTAATTTAGCAGAAAGAATTACTGGCAAAAATTTAACTCTTCCTATTCTTAGTAATATTTATTTAACAGTTGAAAAAAATGAACTTCATGTTTTAGCTACTGATTTAGAATTAGGTATTGAATTAACTATTAATGGAAAAGGAGAAAAGGATGGACAATTAGTTATTCCAGCAAAAACTTTTTCTAATTTCTTAAATAGCTTAACTGAAGAAAAAATTACTTTAGAGGGAGAAAAACAATCCTTAAAAGTTAAAAGCGAAAATTACGAAGCTACTTTTCAAGGAGTAAACCCGGAAGATTTTCCTATTATTCCTGAAGTAAAAACAGAAAAATATATAGAAATTGATAAAAATCTTTTTAGAGATGCTATTATTCAGGTTCTTCCTAGTATTAGCTATATCACTACGAAACCAGAATTATGTGGCGTATATTTTAAATTAGAGAAAGATACTTTAACCTTAGTAGGGACTGATAGTTTTCGTTTAGCAGAAAAAAAGATTACCAGTAAAGATTTTAAAACTAATCTTAAGGATAATTTAGAAATGATTGTTCCATTAAAAACCATGCAAGAAGTCTCTCGGATTAGTCAAGAGGGATCAGAAGATATTAATGTGATTAAAATTTACCCAGAAGTTAATCAAGTTCAATTTTCTTTTAAAAATAATGGAGAAATTAGATTAGTTTCAAGGTTAATTAATGGACGTTTTCCTGAGTATAGTTCTATTATTCCTAAAGAATTCGAGAACCAGATTTCTGTTAATAAAAAAGATTTGGCTGATGCTGTTAGGGTGGCGGGAATCTTTTGCGGAAAAATTAATGATATAAAATTAACCATTAATCCTAATCAAAAAAAGATAATGATTGAGGCTCAAGATTCCTCTTTGGGGACAAGCCAAAATACTTTACCAGTCAATATTAAAAAAGGCTCAAGTTTAGAAATCAGTTTTAACTATCGTTTTATTCTAGATGCTTTAAATTCTATTAGAGGAGAGGAAGTAATGATTGGTCTTAATAAAGAGAGTAATCCTGGATTATTTAAAGGAGAAAATGATAATAGTTTTGTTTATGTCTTGATGCCTATTAAGATCTAAACTACTAAGAAAAAATGACTTTTAAAATATGACTTTTGCGTCTTTAAAATCAATTCTTAATGACTGGGAAAAGAAAAGAAAATTATTAGAAAAACCATTAAAAAAAGAGAATTTATCATCCCCTTTTTCTAAAAAACTAAAAAAGAAACCACTGTTAAAAAATAAATAAAATAGATTTATTTAAAAACAGTGATAGAAAGAGAGTTAGTTTGGTTTGAGGCATCAAGAGCCTCAATTTTTATTTCATTTTGATCTTTAATTTTATCCGGAGGTAAAATAAAGGAATAATAATTATTATCATCAAGACTCATAGGGCCTAATAATTCTTGATTGAGATAAAGATTAACCTGTTGAAGAGGATTAGAATCAGTAACAGAAGCTTCTACTTGAAAATTATTATTAAGAAATGAATTGTTTTGAGGGGAAAGAAAAATAATTTGGGGGGCATCAGGAAAATTAATAATATCATTATTTTCTGGTTCAACTAATACATAATCTGGGCCTAAATTTTGATTATATTCAGAACTGAAATTAGGAATATTTTGTTGGGCCCATAAAAGAACTGGTGTTTCCCAGTTGGCAAATTGGGGATCACTATTGGGATTAGTAGGGCGAGGCCCTAGAATATCATCTTTATTAACATAATATAAAATATTATGGACTTCTTTTACGGTTTTAATTTCTCCTGTTTTAGTATTTTTATATTCTTGAGTCACTAAATATTGTCCGTTGACCATGGGCTTATTGATTTGAGAAACATCATAAGGTAATGGTTTGTTAAACTGGCCAGGAGGATAAAATTGAAAAGCCTTTTCCATAAATTCATGCCAACAAGGAGCAGCTACCTGGGAACCAGGAGCTCCGCTGGGAGCGACAGGGGTACGGTCATTATTTCCAGCCCAAACACCAGCTACTAAACTGGTAGTGTAACCCAAAGTCCAAGCATCACGATACTGAGAATCTGTCCCGGTTTTAGCTGCTACGTCATAACCAGGAAAATAAAGTTTATTATTCCAGCCAAAAGTAGGAGCACGACTAGCATTATCAGAAAGAATACTAGTAATTAGACGAGCAATCTGCGAATCTAGAACCGGTTTACTTTCTAAAGAAGAATCTTGAATAATCTTTCCATTACCGTCTTCAATTTTTAAGATAGCAGTTTGAGGATGAAGAACTCCCTCTTGGCTAAAAACAGTATAAGCATGAACCATCTCTATTAATTTTACTCCTCCTCCACCTAAAACCAAGGTTAAACCGTAGTGAGAAGGCGGTTCGGTTAAAGTAGTAATACCAAGGTCTTTAGCGGTTTGAATAACATTCTGAATGCCGGCTAAATATAAAACCTTGACCGCTGGAATATTTAAAGATTGAGCCAAAGCTTGTCTTAAAGTAACCGGTCCTCGGGTTTTATTATCGTAATTAGTAACTAGATAGGGGTAATTTGGATCGGTAGAAAAATTAGCCGTTACTCCATTTAAAGCTGTATCAAAAACAACACTTTCCGGCAGTAAACCTTTTTTGAAAGCTGTGGCGTAAACAATAGGTTTAAAAGAAGAGCCTGGTTGGCGAACGCTCAAAGTAGCATTAACATTGCCTTCGGCTTTAGTATTCCAATAATCACGGGATCCGACCATAGCTAAAATTTGTCCGTTAGTAGGATCTTCTGCTAAGAGAGCTAAATTTTTAGCACCAATATTTTTTTCATTAAAATCACCATATTTTTTAACTGCCGCTTCGGCAATATTTTGAAGATTCATATCCAAAGTAGTAATGATAGTATAACCGCCTTGTTCCAAATCCTCTTCAGAAAATTGATTATAAAGAAGATCTCTAACATACATAACAAAATGAGGAGCCTTAAAACCAAAACTTTTAACAGCAAAAGTGACTTTTTCTGCTTTGGCCTTTTCTACTTCGTCTTTAGGAAAATAATTTAAAACTTCTGTTCTGTCTAAAACCCAATTTTTCCTTTGTTCTAATTGGTCGAGATGAGAACCATAAGGAGATAAATAATTAGGAGATTGAATAATGCTAGTGAGATAAGCTGCTTGAGCTAAATCTAAATCTTTAGCTGATTTATTAAAATAAAATTGGCTAGCTGATTCGATCCCATAATTATTGTAACCAAAATTAATTTGATTAAAATACATTTCTAAAATTTGATCTTTGGTATAATGACGCTCAATTTGAATAGTTAAAATTACTTCTTTTAGTTTTCTAATGATAGTTTTTTGGGTGGTAAGGAAAGTATTTCTAGCTAATTGTTGAGTAATAGTAGAGGCCCCCTGCAGGTCGGTGGGATGTAAGATATTATGAAGAATAGCTCTTAAAATAGAGGAAAAAACAAAACCATGATGAGAATAAAAAGTGTGGTCCTCAGCAGCTAAAGTAGTTTTAATGACATAAGGAGAAATATCGCCAAGAGAAACAACAGTTCTTTTTTGTTCCCCATGGACTTCATAAAGCAAAATTTTTCCTGTCCGGTCATAAATTTTAGTTGATTCAACAACTTTGCGGTTTTGGAAATTTTTAGGATCCGGTAGCCCTTGTTTTAAAATAAAAAAAGAAATAATTCCTAGAATTAATACAGTTAAAATAACTGAAAGAATAGTTTTTAAGACTTTTTTCATTTTAGTTTTCTTTTTGAGTCTTTAATTCTATTAATGCCCGCTAAGGCAATAGCTAAAGCATCGGCTGTATCGTCTGGTTTAGGGATTTCTTTTAAAGAAAAAAATAATTGAACGATTTTTTGAACATCTTTTTTATCAGCTCGACCATAACCAATAAGATTTTGCTTTATTTCTAAAGGGGTTAAACGAATGCAGGGAACTTTATTTTTTTGGGCAATTAGAGTAATAACACCAGTAGCTTCACTAATGCTCATAACAGTTTTAGCATTTTTGAAAAAAAAGACTTTTTCAATAGCTAAAAAATCAGGATGATATGATTTAATAGTTTTGGTAAGATTTTGGGCGATTTTGAGTAATCTTTTTTCTTGTTCTAATTCTTTTATTTCCCAGCAACCATAAATAAGAGGAGAAATTTTATCTCTTCCAGTTTTCAGAACCGCCCACCCAATCCTGGTGGTACCAGGATCAATTCCTAAAATAATCATAAGCTATATTCAGCATTAGAATAAATTTCTTCCACATCGTCATTTTCATCTAAAGCATTAAACAATTCCTCTAATTTATTTTTAATATTTTCGTCAGTGATGGGTATGGGTTGCTTTGCGATAAAATCAATATTAGCTTCAAGAATAAGATGAGGCAAGTTTTCTTCAAGAAATTTTTTTAAAGCATTAAGGTTAGAAACAGAGACGTTAATTTCTACATTTTCATCCTGCTCTTTTATTTCTTCTGCTCCGTGTTCAATAGCTTTGAGGGCTAAATCATCATTCCAAACTGTTTGAGGGACAATAATCTTTCCTATTTCCTGAAACATATAGCTTACGCTGCCACTATTAGCCATTTTGGCATCATAAAGAGAAAGAAGGTGCCTTAATTCTGCTAAAGTTCGATTTTTATTATCAGTAATAACTTGAATAAGAAGAGCACTTCCCCCTGGACCATAAGCTTCGCACATTAATTCTTCTAATTGTTTGGCTTCGGCTCCAGTGCCACTGCCTCTTGAAATAGCGCGGTCAATATTTTCTTTGGGCATATCTAGGGATTTAGCTTTTTCTACGGCTAAGCGCAATTTAGGATTAGTTTCTAAATCCCCTCCCTCTCTGGCAGCCACAGTAATTAAATTAGTCAATTTAGAAAAAGCCTTTCCTCTTTTTGGGTCTTTAACCGCTTTTTGATATTTTACTTTTGCCCATTTAGAATGTCCAGACATATATTTAACTTATAACTTAATGGTATTCTACATTTTTTTACCATTTTTTGCAATGGAGACAAAAAGTTATTTTTTATCTTGAAAAAAGAGAGGTTTTAGAGTAAAATTAAAAGTATGATAGATTTGGAAATATTAAAAAAACAAGCTGAGAAAGAAATTAGTTCTCTTTCTACTTTAAAAGATTTAGAGAATTGGCGAGTAAAATATTTAGGACGCAAAAGTGAATTGTCTTTATTTTTTGATTCTCTCAAAAATTTATCTCCAACAGAAAGAAAAACCCAAGGCGGTCAAGCTAACGAAGCAAGAACATTTTTAAACTCTTTATATCAAACAAAAAAGAATAATTTAGAACAAAATCAAAATGATTTTGAGTTTTTTGATTTAACTAGGCCTGGTCAGAAAATAAAAAAAGGCCATTTGCATCCCATTACCTTAGTGACAAGAGAAATAGTTCATTCTTTTGAAAAAATTGGTTTTGAAATAGTGGAAGGCCCAGAAATTGAAACCGAATATTATAATTTCGATGCCTTGAGAATTCCAGAAAATCATCCCGCCAGAGAAATGTGGGATACGTTTTGGCTACAAAGCAACCAAAAAATTTCAAATTCTAATTCTAAGTTTTTGTTAAGAACCCATACTAGTCCTATGCAGATTCGCTACATGGAAACTCATCAGCCGCCTTTTAAAATTATTGTACCGGGAAAATGTTTTCGTTTTGAAGCCACTGACAGCCACCATGAATTTCAATTTCACCAAATAGAAGGTTTAATGGTGGGAGAAAATATTAGCTTAGCTAATTTTAAATTTATTATTAAAGAGATTACCGAAGATATTTTTAAACATCAAGTTGATCTGCGTTTTCGGCCCAGTTACTTTCCTTTTGTGACTCCGGGTCTAGAGATTGACATTAGACCAAAAAACAAACCCAAGAGCCAGTGGCTAGAAGTAATGGGGGCAGGCATGGTCCATCCGGATTTATTTCAAACCGTTGGTTATGAAAATAATACTTGGCAGGGCTTTGCTTTTGGCTTAGGAGTGGAAAGAATTGCCATGATTAAATATGGCATCGATGATATTCGATTATTCTTCGGTTCCGATATTCGTTTCCTTGAACAATTTTAACAACATTGGCATGAAATTTTCCTTTGAATGGTTAAAAGAATTAACTAAGTTTGAAGAATCACCAGAAAAATTGGCCGAGTTTTTAACTTTATATTTAGCTGAAACAACAGTTTCTTATCGTGGCAAAAGGGCTATTTTGGATGTTGATTTACTACCTAACCGAATAGCTGATGCTTCTGGGCATCTTGGCTTATCTCGAGAAATTTCTGCTCTTCTTGGCAAACAATTTGTATCTCCTCAGCCTAAACTAAAAGAAAATAAACAAACAACGAAATCATGGATAAAAGTCAGCATCAAAAGTCCTTCTTGTAAACGTTATGTTGCAAGAACTATTTGGCATGTTAAAGTTAAGCCCTCGCCTCAGTGGCTAAAAGAAAGACTGGAAGACTGTGGAATACGTTCTATTAATAATATTGTTGATGCTACTAACTATGTAATGCTTTTAACTGGACAGCCATTACATGTTTTTGATTTTCAAAAAATGGCTTTTAACAAAGAAGGCAAAAAGGAAATTATTGTTCGTCAGGCTAAAAAAGGTGAAACAATAACTACTCTAGAAAGACGTTCTTATCAACTAAACGAAAATAATTTATTAATTTACGACCAAGAAAATCCTCTTGCTCTCGCTGGGATTAAAGGTGGAGTAGTAGCTGAGGTTGATAAAAATACGCGTTTTGTCATCTTAGAAAGTGCTAATTTCAAAGGGGTAAACATTCATTTGACTTCTCAAGCTTTAGGTTTAAGAACTGATGCCTCTTGGAGATTCGAACATAATTTAGACCCAGAATTAACAACTTATGCCATTGATCTTTTAGCTCAAATTATTCAGCAAGTAGCAGGAGGTGATATCCTTAAAGGAAAAGTGGATGAAAAAAATTATTCATCTTCTAAAACTATTCTACCTTTAAGTTTTAAAACCTGTGAGAAAATTTTAGGATGGCCCATTAAAAAACAAGAGATCATTAAAACCTTAAAGCTTTTAGGTTTTCAAATTCAAGAAAGAAAAGATTACCTTTTAGTTAACCCACCTTCTTTTAGGAATGATATTTTAAACATTGAGGATGTTGTTGGCGAAATCGCTAGGCTTCAAGGTTTTGAAAAAATACCTAGTTTAGCGCCTAAAGAATTAATTACTTTACCAACAAAAAATGAATTTTGGGAGTTTAAAGAAAGAATCAAAGATTGGCTGAAAGATGCTCATCTAGAAGAAGTTTATAATTACTCTTTAATTTCTCAAAAAGATAAAGATAATTTACCTTTAGATTGGCAAAAACAGGTTATTGCTCTAGCCAACCCTTTAAGTGATTTATTTGCTTATTTGAGGACTACCTGTTTGTTTAATTTTTTAAAAAACGTAAATGATAATTTTCGTTTTGTTGAAGAAGTAAGGTTTTTTGAAATAGGTAAAATTTATCGCTTGAATAAAATACCAGAAGAAGAAACTGTTTTTAGTGGGGTCCTAGCCCGCAAAACTAAAAATTTAAAAAATCCTTTATTTTACGAAGCGAAAGGAATAATTGAAGAACTTTTCACTAATTTAGGAATTGATCCCGATGATTACGATGTGCAACCGATGGAAAAAACTAGTTATCATTTACTCCTCTCTCAGGGGATGGCCTTTTTGCATAATAAAAAATTAATAGGGGTTTTAGGGATGCCTCCAAAATCACTTTTAAAAAAATACGATTTAGAAGGGGAAATAGTTTTTTGGGAAATTAAACTTTTACCTTTAATGCAATTAGAAGAAAGCGAAAGAGAATTTGAACCATTACCCCAATACCCAGCCGCCATTCGTGATATTTCTCTTCTTATTAATAAAGATATTTTAATTGATAAAATTTTAAAAACTATTCAGGAAAATTCATCTTTCTTGGAAGACGTTGATTTGTTTGATATTTATGAGGGTGAAACTTTAACTCCGGACAAACAGAGTTTATCTTTTCATCTAATTTTCCGTTCTCCTAATAAAACCTTAACAACTGAGGAAATAAGCCAAGAAATGAAAAAAATTTACCAAGCTCTACAAAAATTAGGAGCTCAAATACGTTAATTTATGGCTAAACAAAATATTCCAACAAGTATCGAAGGAAGTTCTTCTTACACTGCTAAGGATATTTATGTTTTAGAGGGGCTAGAACCGGTAAGACGCCGCCCAGGAATGTATATTGGTTCCACTGGGGTTGATGGCTTACATCACTTAATTTGGGAAGTGGTGGATAATTCTATTGATGAAGCCATGGCAGGATACGCTAAAAATATTGAAGTAGAAATTCTTTCTGAAAACAGAATTGCAGTGACAGATGACGGTCGGGGCATTCCAGTGGATATTCACGAAAAAACAAAAAAATCAGCTTTAGAAACTGTTCTTTGTACTCTTCATGCCGGAGGCAAGTTTGGCGGTAAATCATACAAAGTGGCAGGTGGTTTGCATGGGGTAGGTGTTTCAGTAGTTAATGCTCTTTCAACTTATTTAAAAGCAGAGGTATACCGTGATAACACTGTTTATACTCAGGAATATTCTCAAGGTAAACCGACTACTAAAGTTAAAAAAGAAGGCAAAAGTTCTCATACCGGAACCAAAATTACTTTTGAACCAGACCCAGAGATTTTCCATGAAATTAAATTTGATTCTAAAACCATTTTAGATCATTTACGCCAACAAGCTTATTTGACTCCCGGCGTTACTATCCGCATGAAAGATAATAGAGCCAATGCTTCCCCTCCTTCTTATATTTTTCATTTTGAAAGCGGCATTGTTACTTTTGCCAAGTACTTAGCTTATGATTTAACTCCCTTAACTGACGTTTTTTATGTTAATAAAGAAAAAGATGGAATTATTGTAGAAATTTCTCTTTTGTATGTTGATGACAATGAAAGTACAGAACTGGCCTTTGCTAATAATATCCATACGCCAGAGGGAGGCATGCATTTAACTGGCTTTCGTTCAGCCTTAACCCGGGTTTTAAATGATTATGTTAGAACCAATGAATTAATAAAAAGTGATGACCCAGGTTTTATTGGTGATGATGTCAGAGATGGATTAATTGCGGTTATCAGCATTAAATTAAAAGAACCTCAATTTGAGGGCCAAACCAAAGCTAAATTAGGTAATCCCGAAGCAAGGACAGCCGTGGAGCAGGTTTTAGGCGATAGCCTCAAAGAATGGTTAGAGATTCATAAAGAGGATGCCAAAAAAATTGTCGAAAAATGTTTGCTTTCTGCCAAAGCCAGACAGGCCGCTAAAAAAGCCAGAGAAAACATTTTAAGAAAAGGTGCTTTGGAAGGTTCATCTTTACCGGGAAAATTAGCTGATTGTATTTCTCGCCGGCCAGAAAATTCTGAACTTTTTATCGTAGAAGGAGAATCAGCTGGTGGTTCGGGAAAATCTGCTCGAGATAGAAATACTCAAGCAATTTTGCCTTTAAGGGGAAAAATTTTAAATGTGGAAAAAGCTCGATTAGATAGAATGATGACCTCAGAAGAAATCAAAAATCTTATCATTGCCTTAGGAACATCAGTTAGTGAGGATTTTAATTTGGACAAATTGCGTTATCATAAAATTATTATTATGGCTGATGCCGATGTGGATGGGGCTCATATTAGAACCTTGCTTTTAACTTTATTCTTCCGTTATTTCAAGCCAATTATTGAAGGCGGTTATATTTATATTGCCCAACCTCCTTTATATCGTATTCAAAAAGGAAAAGAAGTTTTTTATGCTTACTCTGATAATGACAAAGAGAAAATTTTAAATCAATTATTAGGGAAAAAAGAAGAAGCAAAAAATATTAAAAATTCTTCTGTGAAGAAATTAAAATTAGTAGCCGAAGGCAGTGATGAAGCTGTTTTTGAGGTGGAAAAAGAAAAGAATACTCTTCCAGAGGAAGGAGAAACCATAAAAGGAATTAATATTCAACGTTATAAAGGTTTAGGAGAAATGAATCCAGAGCAATTATGGGAAACAACTATGGACCCTCAAAGAAGAATGATGAAGCAAGTTACTATTGAAGACGCCGAAGAAGCCGACCATTTATTTGATATTTTAATGGGAGAAGAAGTTCTGCCCCGTAAGAAATTTATCGAGGCTTATGCCCAAAAAGTAAAGAATCTTGATATTTAAAAGTATTTTTGTTATTATTGATTTACTAATATGCTAACATTACGTTTTCAAAGAGTAGGAAAAACACATGATACTACTTTTCGCGTGGTCGCGGTTGACTCGCGTTTTTCTTCTAAGTCCGGTAAGGCCAAAGAAGTTTTAGGCTGGTGGGACCCTAGAAAAGATAAGTTCGAATTACAAACAGAAAGAATTAATTATTGGCTTAAACAAGGTGCTCAAACTTCTGATTCTTGTTTTAATCTTTTAGTGAAGGCTAAAATTATCAAAGCCCCCAAAAGGCCAGTAGCTATTCATAAGAAAAAAGTTGAAGAAGGAAAAGAAGTTCCGGTTCAAACAGAAGTTTCTAAACAGGAAGAAAAACCAGAAGAAACTCCTCAAGAGCCAACTTCAGAAGAATCAGTTAATCAAGAACCAATTTCAGAAACCCCAGAAGCTAAAGAAGAAGTGAAAGAAGATGTCGATTCTCAATAAAATTGCTCCAAAAAGTTATCCACAATTTGCTCTTGACAAGTTTTTTGCTCGGGCTTAAAATATATTTAATAATAAAAATAAAATTTTTCTAAAAATTTAATACTAACGGTGGGGATAACTCTGGAATTATTTTTCAGGGTTCTGGAAAGTTTACCCCACCGTTTTTTCTTTCCGGAGCTCTGAAAAATCATTCGAGAATTGACAAGATAAAATCTAGGCATATAATAATCGATAATGAAAAAGAAAAACATTACAACTGAAGATTTGGTCAGAATGGTTCAGAAAGGATTTGAAGAAACGACAAAAAAAGCGAGGTAAATTCACGATTTAATGAAATAGATTCACGATTTGATATTGTAGAAAATCGACTAGAGAGAATCGAAAAACTAATTCTCGCTGATCATAAAAGAAGAATTGAAAGATTAGAAAACGAAATGAAGGATCTAAAAGAGCTCTTTGCCATAAAATAATTTTATATTTCTTCATTAAAGAAGGCACCTCTGAAATTTTCTTTCAGGGTTCTGGAAAGTTTACCCCACCGTTTTTTCTTTCCGGAGCTCTGAAAGAGAATTTAAGGGAATATTAAATTAAAATAAACGATGGGAAAGAATTTAGAAAACTCTAAATTAAAAATAAACCCATCGTTTTTAATTAAGACTAATTTATAAAAATTATGAAAAAACAATATTTGATTATCCTCATCGGACTTTTAACTATAGGCTTACTAAGTGTTTTAGGTTTTTGGTTTTTTAGCCCTCAAATGAGACAGGCACGCCAACTCAAAAATAGTTTAGAAAGTTTTAATAAAGCTCTTAAAACGGAAGAGCAAAAATATGTTAGTGATACTTACGGAGGAACAATACCAGAAGAAACATATCGATTGTTTTTAGAAGCTTTAAAAAAACAAGATATTGAGTTAGCCTCAAAATATTTTATTTTAGATAAACAGGAAGAATATAAAAATTTATTTACTCAAATAAAAAATAGTGGGCAATGGGATAATATGATGAAAGATTTATTTGATTCTAGAAATTCAAAAGGTAAAATGATTGGAGATAATTATGTTATTGAGATAGTCGATAAAAATAATGTTTCGGTAACCACGATTACTATTAAAAAACCCATTCTTATTTTAGGCTCAGAGAGAAGAGAAATAGGCAACCTTTGGAAAATTGCTCAATTTTAAAAATTTAATTAAAAATTTAATATGAAGAAAAGCCCCACCATTTTTTTATTATTTTTTTGTGTTTTGTTTAATAGTTTGTTTGTTGCTAAAAAGATTTTGGCTTATGCGCCAATACCCACCCATGCTAACTTAACTGATGTAGCTACTGACTTTTATAATCAAAATAATAATCTTAACAAATTAAGCCCAGAGGAAAAATCTTGGATTATTCAAGGAAGTATTGATGAAGATACTCCTACAAGATGTCTGAATCATTTTTATGATCCTATTTTCAATAAAACCTGGACCTTTGGGGGAATAGAATATTTGTACCCAGCCTTAACAGCTAAAGATTGGGCTCAAAATCCTATTACTCAAGCTCTTTATGACCCCTTTTATACCGCCGGTCTAGGGCCAATTTCTAAAAGCCCTGTTTTTAGTAGTGCTAATTTTACTTGGCAAAAAGCTATCTATTCTTATATTAAAGGTGATAAGAAATCAGCCTATTTAGCTTTGGGCCATATTTTACATTTAATTGAAGATATGACCGTTCCCGCTCATACTAGAGAAGATTCGCACCCTCCTGTTTTTGATCCTGATATTTATGAAAATACTCCTTCAAAATTTTCTTTTAGCGTTTATCAAAATTTATTAAATTCTTTAAAAAATCAAAAACCTTTAATAAAGAATACTCTTAATGAATATTTTGATGATACAGCTAATTACAGTAATAATTATTTTTTATCTTCTGATACTATTCCTCCCTCTAAATACAAATTACCAGAGATTGATTTTCCTGATACTCCAGAAATTGGAACTGATGGGGTAGTCAGGTATTTTTTAATTGGACATGATGAAAAAGGAAATTTATTTCATTTAGCCAAAAAAGAGGCGAATTGGCGTATTCAAACAGGTTTAAATAATTATACTTTAAATAACGAAGTAGTATTAAATGATTATTGGCAGAGATTGTCTAAAAAATCAGTAATTAATAGCGCTGGGGTAATTAATTTATTTTTTCAGGAAGTAGAAAAAGCAAAGCAGGATCCTAATTTTATTAAAAATAATGAAAGCAATATCTTTTTAGCATCTATTCAAGGTATTAATAGTTTTATTAATAATATTTTTCAGAAAAATAATGACTATGTTTTAGTTGATAATTCTGAGACAACTACTACTGTTGTTTCTAATAATAATTCTCCGGCATCAGTTAATTTATCCCCCACAACTACTGTTTTCAAAACTACCACCACTTTAAAACCCATAGTCACTACTTTGAAACCAACTACCACTACTTTGAAACCAACTACTACCACGACTTTAAAACAGACGACAACCACCACTCTTAAAACTACCACGACAACAACTTTAAAAATTAATCTTTGCTCTTTTTCTATTTCTCAGTTGCCCTCAAGAAATAAAATAATTTTCAATGAAGTAGCTTGGGTAGGAACTACTAATGATTCTAACGATGAATGGATTGAATTGAAAAATATTTCCCAAAACAATATTGATCTTTCTGGGTGGCAGATTTTAGACAAAGATAATCAAATAAAAATTGTTTTTGAAAAGGGGATAAAATTGAATCCGAATCAATTTCTATTATTAGAAAGAACAAATGACGATTCAGTGCCTGATATTAAAGCAGATTTAATTTATACTGGCGCTCTTTCTAATTCTAATGAAGGGTTGAGACTTTTTGATAATTCTTGTTTGCTTCAAGATGAAGTTTTGGCTAATCCTGATTGGCCAGCTGGGGATAATGTTTCTAAAAGAACCATGGAAAGAAAGGCGGATTTAACTTGGCAGACAAGTTCTAATCCTTTAGGGACTCCAAAAGCAGATAATAGCAGTGGTTACATAGTAATTAGTTCTGTTAGCTCTCCGAGCACTTTTAATCCCCCTACCACAACAACCATGAATACTACTTCCACTACAGTCCCAACTATAACAACTACTACCACTACTACCACCACAACTACTACGAAACCATCTTATCCGAAAGTTTTGATTACGGAAATACAGGTAAGTGGATTTAATTCCAATCAAACAGTTAATGTTTATAATGAATTTATCGAATTATATAATCC
>JBMFSN010000008.1:0-19841 GCA_049967535.1 Minisyncoccia bacterium
TGGCTAGATTTTTCTCCATATCTTTCAAGCACTTTAATGTCTCCTTCTTTTAAATCAAATAAGTCGCTGGCGTCCTGAATTAAACCTTCATCTAGCAAACGATTAATAATTTTAGGACCAATTCCTTTCATTTCAAAAGCCCCTTTACCAACAAAATGATATAATTTTTCTTGAGAACGAGCAGGACAATTTTTATTAGGACAGCGAACAATAATACCTCCTTTATCTTCAATAACATTAGTATGACAAATGGGACATTTTTGAGGCATAACAAAAATTTTTTCTTGGCCAGTTCTTAAATGAGGCAAAACTTTACTAATCTGGGGAATAACATCGCCGGCACGATTAACGATTACGGTATCGCCTATCTTTAAACCCAACCTCTTTATTTCTTCTTTATTGTGCAAAGTAGAACGAGTAATAGTTGTCCCCCCAACAGATACTGGTTTTAAAATTGCTACCGGGGTTAAAACTCCTGTGCGCCCCACTTGAACAATAATACCCTCAACTATCGTTGTTGCTTCTTTGGAAGGAAATTTATAGGCAATCGCTCCTCTTGGAGCCTTGCCCACTGTTCCCAATTCCTCAAAGATTTTATTATTATTAATAATTACTACCAAACCATCGATTTCGTAAGGTAAAGTTTCTCTCTTTTTATATAAATCATTGTGAATTTTAAAAACTTTTTCTAAACTATCAACTCTTTGGTTATCGAGATGAGTTTTAAATCCTAGTTTCCGCAGAATAATATGTTTTTCTTCATGAGTAGTTTCTCCGAAATCAGTCATTAGGTCATAAGCATAAAACACTAAATGGCGCGAGGCAGTAATTTTAGGGTTTAATTGACGAATGGAACCCGCAGCCACATTACGAGGGTTAGCATATGCTGGTAGGCCTTTATCAATTTGCTCTTGGTTTATTTTTTGAAATTCTTCTTTAGTTAAAAGCATTTCTCCTCTTACCTCAACAATTTTGGGCAAACCTTTATCAATAAAATCTTTATCATTAAGACGAAGGGGAATAGACTCTACTGTTTTTAAATTTTGGGTGACATCTTCACCAATTTGACCATTTCCTCTAGTAGAGCCAACTTTAAAAACACCATTCTCGTAAACCAAAGAAATAGCTAGGCCATCAAATTTATGCTCGCAGTAAAATTCTATTTGTTTAATTTGTTCCGGTTTTAACAATTTTATAACTCGCTCATACCAATCCTTCATGTCCTCCTCAGAAAAAGCATCATTTAAAGAAATCATCGGAATTTCGTGCCTTACTTTCTTAAAAAATTTTAAAGGCTCCCCTCCTACTCGCTGCGTTGGAGAATCGGGAGTAATTAGTTCTGGATATTGTTGTTCTAAATCAAATAATTCTTTTTTAAGAGAGTCTAAGGCTTCGTCAGAAATAAGCGATTGGTCTAAAACATGGTAAGCATAACGGTATTTTTCTATTTCTTTTCTTAAAACCTCGATTCTCTTCTTAGCCTCTTCTTTAGTCATGCCAATGTTGTTAACCCAGCCCTTTGAAGAACTGGATGATTATTTATTTGTTTAATTAATTTTTATGTACATCTGTGATAGTTTTTATATTCCAGCGCAAAGGGCTGGGTTACTATCACATTGAGCACCCCGCTCTAACTTTACTACTCAAATGTTTGACCAGGCGCTTGATGAATAATCTTTTCCGCCTTTGGCGGAATGGCCTATTCGGCCAGCGCCTGGGGCTTGTAAATGAGAGTTATTCATTTAACAAAGGATTATTCTGTTATTGAGTGGTAAAGTTATGGCGGGGTAAAGGTTTTCTAAACAAATTTTGTTCGCCTATGGCTCCAAAATTTGTAGAAAGCCCTTAAAAGTTAATTTCAATTCCCCTTCTCGTATTGCCAGCCACTCCAATAGCCTGAATATAACCCGTTCCAGTATCTTTTTGAAATTGATTCTTTATTAAATCAGAACTACAACAACTAGCACCGTTAGTAAATAAATTATTAGGGGAAGACGTGGCGGCAACAAAGGTATCATATAATTGCCACTCCATCGCACCATCAGCCGCGTAAAGCGCTTTCACTGAAGTACTGGTTTCAGTAGATTGTTTTAAATCTTTAATAAAAATAGCCATCAAAACAATACCAGCTGTCAAAACAACGCTTAAAATTAAAATACTCATTAAAAAAATTTGCCCTTTTGGTTTTAGCATAAAAAATTAAATATTTAAAGTTCTGGGAGTTACAGCAGTTTCAATATGAAAAGGATATATTTGGCCATAAACTTCAACTTGAGCTTGTAATTGAATAACAACCGTCCATTGACTATTAGAATTATTAATCAAATAAAAATTAGCAGAAGCTATTTGAATAGAAGGATCTAATAAGGGGAAATCTGTTCTCCCTAATGTCTCTAGTATATTATTATTTCGGAAATTAAAACATTGAGGTTCTTTAGTACTATTAGTAAAACAAAGATAGCTATTATCTGTTTGGGAAAAATTAGTGCCCATTCTGATAGCTCTGGCCATTAATTCTACATTATTTCTGATATTATTTTCACTGTTTAACAACGCATAAGCCAGCCTTTCTGAGCGGATAACAGTAATAAAAACTTGAGAAATAGCTATAATGGTCATCAGAAAAACTCCCACGGATACTAAAACCTCAACCAAAGTGAAAGCCTTCGGCTTTTTCTTGAAATTCATTGAAATTCGTAGAAATTTATTGAAATTCATAATTATAGCTTTAGCCAATTATAAAGAAAATCTTCGACCACTAATTGAAAATTCATGCCTTTGGTTACCCAATCTATGGTAACTGTTACTTTGATTTCATCGGAATTAATATGCTGAATATTAATCTTTCTTTTAAAATTGGTAGTATCACCAGAAGTATAGTTATAAAGACCGGAGCTAGAATCCCATCTTAATACCTTATCTTCATAAGGCAAGAGCTTAATTCCAGAAGGAGGATTATTAATAGTAGTAATAAGATAATCACCATCGGATAAATTTTTATCCCACGCTATCGAAGTACTTTGAATATTTTGTACATAATTACTATCTCGAATTTGCCTCACCAACTCAACTCCCTCCTGGGCTAAAAAACTAGCCGTTAATCTGTCTTGAATAATAGACACATCGTATAAAGCTTTGGTCACTAAAATAAAACCAGAAATAACACCTATCATCAAAATCGATAAAGCCACTAAAGCTTCAACGAGAGTGAAGGCTCTTTTGTATTTTGTGTTTCTCATCATATTTGTTCTTTTGATACTTGGCCAGCTGGATTGATAGTAATAACAAAGCAAGTGTTTGTATCAGCTGCTAAACAGATGGTAGCTGCTATTGAATTAGTTAAAACATTATTTGATCCATCCACATAAATATCAGGGTTAGGAGGAACAAAAACAATATCGTGAAAATCGCTTTTTGTAAAAATTACCCCTTTTAATAAATTCACTGTTTCGTATTCCTCTCCTGGGTCATAGACATGAGTAGTAGTAGAACCACACAAATCATGAAATAGAAGATAGCTGGTAGAACTGCTGGTAAGATCCAGATGTATTCCCCAGCCACAAATAGTCGAGCTAGAAGAAGATTGTTGTAAAGTTAAAAGCGATGAATTTTGGACTTGATGCAAATTAAAAACTAATCTGTCACTATCACGAATCAAATTAGTTATCGACTCACTGTGTCGTGAGTAAACCAAAACCATAGTAGTTAAAAGAGTAACAATGCTTAAAGTTACCAGCATTTCAATCAATGTAAAAGCAGGGCTTTTACGCTTAAAATTCATTGAAATAAATTGAAATTCGTGGAAATTCATATATATTTCTTTTACAATAAAAGGATTGATAAGTATCCTTTGATTATTATATCACCAAAAAGCAAAATTGCCAAAGTGCCAAAAGCTAAAAAAGGAGCAAAAGGCAAATAACTTTTCATAGTTTTCTTTTTAAAAGCCATCAAAATCAAAGAGACAAAGCCACCAGTTAAGAAAGCAATGATTAAAGCCATCAATGTTTCCGGCCAACCTAAAATAATTCCCATAAACACAGCCACAAAAACATCTCCCCAGCCCATAGCTTTTTCGTGAGTAAAATAAGCCAAAGCAGCAATCAATCCTCCCCCAATAAAAATACCCAAAAATAAAGAAACAAAATAGGAATATTCTCCAAATAAATAAGAATGAGAACCAAGTAGCAAATTAGTTTGAGGCAAGATAGTCAGATGCTTTACATTAATCATTATTCCCTCTAGTACTTTCCAGAAAAAACTAATAATAATGGCGGGAAAAAGAACTTCATTAAAAATTAAATATTTTTTCAAATCATATAAAGAAATGGCTATTAATACAAAAATCCAGTAAAACCAAAAAAATAAAGAGATGACAAGAAAAACATTTTCTAAATTATATGATAAAAAAATATGATTATTAATAAGAGGTAGGTTTATAAATTGATGATAGGCTAAAGCGAAAAATAATCCGGTTAAAAATTCAATCAAGGGATATTGAATAGATAATTTATGATGGCAAGAAGAACATCTTCCTTTTAAATAAAAATAGTTTATTACCGGCACCATTTCCCACCAAGCTAAGGTTTTATGACAATAAGGACACAAAGAACGCCCCTTCAAGGGCGATTCTTTAGTGTCAGCTCGATCGACTACCACATTGAGAAAACTGCCAATGATAGTCCCAAAAATAAAAGTTAAAAAATAAAACATGACCTAGGCAACAAAAATTACATGCCCACACAGTAAAAATTATTAACCCCGCAAGCTTTTCCACATGTTCCACTGGTCAGGCTATCCGTAGAACTACTAACCTCTAATTGAGCTCCTAAAATATAACCATTGATGGCTCCTGATGCTGATGGTGAATCAGGACAATAATAATAAGTATTACTTCCTCCGGAAGGATCTTGAGGCAACTTAATTTTGCTTCCTAACACTGGTTGTAGTTTTGCCTCTAATGTTGAATAATCACCACTAGGATAACTATTTTGACTATTATAATACACTTCTAATTCATTCTGAATGTTTTTTAAATCACCAACTCTTCTAGAATCTCGGGTCTTAGGCAGTGCTCCTCCCAGCCCTCTCAAAATTAATCCAGATAAAACAATGATGATAGTAATGACTATTAACATTTCAATCAGAGTAAAACCATGAGAGTATTTTGTATTTTGTATCTTGTATTTTGTATAAAACATATTTTTAAATTTTAAATTTTAAATTCGACCTTTATTAAATTAATTTTTAATTTTCAATTTTTAAATAGTTTTTAATTTTTAATTTTTTAAGTTATCTTTTTCTCCGCGATCGCGAAGAAAAAGCAATGTTTTAAAATTTAGCCTTTAAAATTAAAATAATTATACTCAATACTCACTACTCAATACTTATTTTTAGCTTTTGATCTTGAGTTTTCATTATATACCCTGCGCTAATTGATAAATTGGTAAAAGCACTGCTGCCACGAGAAAAGCTACCAAGATACCAATTAAGACTACCAAAACAGGCTGAAGCAAATCAATCATTGTCGTAAAAGAACGATCTACTTCTTTTTGGTAATATTCGGAAACTTTTTTTAAAGTTTCTTCTAAACGGCCTGTGGATTCCCCTACCGCTGTCATTTGACTTACTAAAGGCGGAAAATATTCATAATAATTCTTTAAAACATTACTAATAGTTTCTCCTGTTTTAATTTTATCTGCAATCTCATGTCCAATTGCTTGATAAACATAATTGCCCGTAGCATCACCTGCCACTTCAAAAGCCGTGATTGCCGGAATACCACCTAAAATTAAATTAGCCACCGTTTCAGAAAAACGACTGATAAAAATCTTTTTATAAATATTACCAACAAGGGGTATTTTTAATAAATAAATACCACCCACTCTTTGCCCCTCTTTGGAATGAAAATAATTTACTATTAGCCAGCCGAAACCTATAGTAAAAATTAAAACTAAAATTCCATAATTACTTAAAAATTGGCCAATAGAAATTAAAATTTGAGTACCTAAGGGTGGTGTCTTGCCAAACTCATCAAAAATGGAAGACATTTGAGGAGCCAAAGCTACAGTAATGACTGTACCAATCACTAAAAAGGTTAAAAAAAGAAAAGCAGGATAAGTAGCTGAAGATTTGGCTTTAGCCATTAAATCATTTTCGTGTTCAGCATAATCAGCTAAATAGCCTAAAACTTCTTCCAGACGGCCAGAAATTTCTCCCGATTTAATCATCTGACTATAATATTCACCAAAAATATCCGATCTTTTTTCTACAGCTTTAGAAAGAGAAAGCCCAGCATCCAAATCGGAAATTAATTCATAGGTTAAATCTTTTACAGCTGGGGTAGCAGCCTGAATAAGGAGGGTCTTTAAAGCTTCAATTAAAGGCACTTGGCTTTCAAGCAAGGTAGCAAATTGTCTTAAAAAAATAGCTAAATCTTTCTTGGAAATTCTTGTTTTTTGGCCAAAAATCTGATCAAAAATAGTAATTTTTCTTTCCGGAGTAATATCTAAAACAATTAATTCATAGCTCTGAAGCAATTTTAAAGCAGCATCTAAAGAACGCGCCTCAACTGCGCCAGTTTTGATATTACCTAATTTATCTTTTGCCCGATAAATAAATTTCATGCCAATGTGATTAAAATTTACAATTTCTAATTTACAATTTTCATTGAATTTACAATTTTATAATTTTCAAACATTAGAAATTGAATCGTTGAAAATTTATTGTAAATTGAGAATTGATAATTGAAAATTGTTTTTACCCTAATAATTGTCTTAATTCTGAGGGATTTAAAGAATAAGTTTCTGCTGTCTCCAAAGAAATTTCTCTTTTTCTCACTAAATCAATTAAGGAGCGATTTAAAGAGGACATTCCTTCCTGGGTAGAAGTTTCGATGACTAAATCAATTTGATAATTTTTAGATTCTCGAATCAAGTTTTTTATGGCTGCGTTGGCAAACATAATTTCACAAGCTGGAATTCTTCCTCCATTTATTCTAGGAACTAGCCTTTGAGAAACAATTCCTAACAAGGTTGAAGCTAATTGCGCCCGAACCTGATTTTGTTGAGAAGCTGGAAAACTATCAATGATTCTATCGATGGTCTGGCTAGAGGAATTAGTATGCAAAGTTGATAAAACTAAATGACCGGTTTCTGCTGCTGTTAAAGCAATAGCAATGGACTCGGGATCACGCATTTCTCCAATCATCACTACATCAGGATCCTGACGTAAAACAGATTTTAACCCTCGATTAAAACTGACCGTATCACTTCCTACTTCTCTTTGATCAATCAAGGCCCTATCTTGAACAAAAGTATATTCAATAGGATCTTCAATAGTAATAATATGGTCCATTCTTTTATGATTAATTTCATCGATTAAAGCTGCCAAAGTAGTAGTTTTACCATGACCAGCTGGTCCAACTACCAAAACAAATCCTTGATTATATTTAGAAAAATCATGAACAATAGGAGGTAAATTTAATTCTTCTACTGTTCGAATGTGGGTAGAAATTAAACGCAAAGCCGCTGATAAATAGCCTCTTTGGAAATAAACATTAATACGAAATCTAATTTTATCTTCATAAGAAAAAGCGAAATCTAATTCTCTTTCTTTGATTAATCTTTCTTCTTGCTCTGGTGTTAAAAGAGCACTAATCAAACCAGCAGTCATTTCGGGAGTTAAAATAGGTTCATTAGAAACTGGAACTAAGTTTCCATCAATTCTTACCGTAGGGTGTTTTCCAACGCCCAAATGTAAATCAGAAGCTCCTTGTTGAGCAGCTAAAACCATTAATTCCGCTAATTTATTTTGATAATCAATACTCATAGTTTTTATTATATCATAAATATATCAAGGAAGTATAGGGCCAGACCCAAAGCGGCCATCACTCCTCCAATAATCCAAAAGCGCATCGTGACTTTGGTTTCTGGCCAACCCTTAGCTTCAAAGTGATGATGAATAGGAGTAGATAAAAATAACTTTTGATGTCTTATTTTTTTATAAATTTTTTGAATAATAACCGATAAAGACTCCATCACTAAAATAAAAGCAAAGAAGGGTAGATATAAAGAAGCATCTAATAACATCGCTACTACTCCCATTGTAATCCCTAAAGCCATTGCTCCAGTATCTCCCATAAAAAATCTGGCTGGGTACAAATTAAACCAGAGAAAAGAGATAATTGTCCCAATAAGAGTGCCTAAAAAAGCAGCCAAATCGTATTTACCCTTGATAAAAGCTACTACTAAAAGAGCAGCAAAACCAATAAGGGCAATGCCGGCAGCTAAACCATCTAAGCCATCAGTTTCGTTCATAGAAAAAGTTGTCGCTACTAAAATAAAAATAAAATATAAAATAAACCAAAGACCTAAATGCCAAGTTCCAAGAAAAGGAATGGTAATACTATCATAGCCTAGTTTTACCCAAAACCACCAAGCCCCGATAGCAGCAATGAAAGTATAAATAAAAACCTTGTCTCGCATCCTTAAGCCTCCGCCCTTAGATCCAATACGAAACACCCCTAAAAGATCATCAATTAGGCCAATTAAAGAAGCTCCAGCCATTAAAGCCAAAACTAACCAAGTTTGAGAACGAGACAGGAAATTAATCTGTGACCAAAAACCATCAATGGTTTTACTTAAAATAAAAAATATCAAAGTGATGATTAAAACCGTCCCCCACATTAGCACCCCTCCCATGGTTGGGGTACCTGCTTTTTTTTGATGAAGACTTATAAATACTGGCGTATTGGCATCTTCGCGAATTTGTTTACCTAAACGGTATTTGTATAAAACTTTTGTCCAGAGAGGAGTAAGAAGGGTAGTCATAACAGAAGCAAAAATAGTTAAAAAAATGATTCTAATCAACTGAAAAGAAAGAGAATAAGAATACATATAATTTTATCAAAATTTATTTTTATTGACTTTGAAGTAAATCTTTGGTCCAGTGATAAAGTTTTAAAGTATCCCCAAAACGGTCCCTGGAATTAAGGACTACAATCCCTATAGGTATTTTACCATCTTTGAAGGGAAATTCAAAGATAGTCAAGAGGCAATCTTGAGCACCGGGAGTAGAACCGGTTTTACTCAACCATAATTCTGGCAACTGGCTAGTTAGAATATCAGTATTCATTAATTGCTTAGTACTGCTACTATTGAGAGGAGTCACTTCGTCTTTTGGTTGTCTAGTTATTTCCCCTATAAGAGGATAATGAAAATAAATTTCCTGACTTAATTTAAATAAATCTTCCACAGTGGTAAAATTACCTTTTCTATCTAAACCGGTTTCTCCAAAAAAAGCCGTATTATTCATTCCTAATTTTTGAGATTTTTCGTTCATTAAATCAACAAAGTTAACTCCTGCTTTATTTAAACTAGTAGCAAAAGCCACCGCCGCATCATTAGAAGAAGGAATTAAAAGAACTTTTAATAAATCCTTAACCGAAAAAATTTCTCCTGCTTTAAGATTGCCTTCGTCGCCTTCGGCACTAACGCTATAGTTAGTAATGGTAATAGGCTCATTTAAAGAGAAATTATCCATTATTATTACTGCAGTCATTAATTTAGAAAGAGAAGCGGGAAATAAATGGAAATCTTGATTTCTTGCAAGTAAAATTTTTCCATTACTTAAATCTCCAACTAAATAAGCGGTAGCATCAATAGGGGCTGAAAGAGTTTTTAAGCTGATAAAAGAATCATCTACTTGCACCTTATTCAGAGTTCTCCTTTGTTGTGGTGATACATTCAAATATCCGCCGTAAGCACTTAGGACCAAACTAAAAATAAAAACTATCCAAAAAAGATCATTTTTAAGAGAGGTTTTTTTGATGAAGTTCTTCATAATTGGGTAAATTTTTAACGCTATTAAGGCCTAAGTGGTTTAAAAATTTGAAAGAAATATTATATAAAAAAGTATTGGCTCTTTCAGGGTTAGGAAAACGTTCTATTAATTCCCTTAATAAGAGCTGGTGAAGAATATAACTAGAGTCTACTCCCCGAATTTCATTAATGGTTGCCCGACTAATAGGCCCTCGATAACTAATAATCGCCAAAGTTTCTGTTGCAGAGGGACTTAAATCTCCTTCAAAAACTTCTTTTTTAAGCTTATTGAGATAAGGGTTATTATTGGGGTTAACGCTCAACAACCATTTCTCATTATCATTAATTAATCTTAATCCCCTATTTTGGGTTTGATAAAAATTTTGAAGGTTAAGAAGCGCTTCTTGTATCTCTGTTTCTTTAGCATTGAGTAAGGCACTCAAATCTTTAACCGTTTGAGGCTCTCCAGAAGCAAAAAGAATGCTTTCTAAGATTGATTCGTAATCCATATATCGTCAAAGTTATTATTTTGATTAAGTTTTATAATTTTTTGTTTAGCTAAATGCAAAACAGCTAAAAAAGTTAAAATTAAATCAACTTTATCTTCTTTATTAAGAGATAAATCTTTTAAATTAAATTTTGTTCCATGAGTTAATCGTTCTATTAATTCTTTAATCCTCTCCTCTAGACTAATAATTGTATAAATTTTTTTCTCAGCCAGGGGTTTTGTTTCTTCCCCTTTAATTTCTTGAAGAATAGTTAAAAAAGATGATGCTAGATTCTCTAAAACAAAATGAGGAGGGGGTGAAAATTGAGTTTCTATATTTTTCCAAGAAGGACGGCTTAAAACGAAAATTTCTTTTTTAAACATTTCCTTAATTTTAATCCCCGCTTCTTTGTAAAGTTTATAAAGTTTTAAACGCGTTTCTAAATCCATAATTTCTGTTTCCTCTTCTTGTCCTAAAGACAAAGAAGGTAAAAGAGAACGGGATTTAATTAAAAGCAAGGTTGAGGCAATAACTAAAAAATCAGCTAAATCTTCTGGATTGATAGCCTGCTCTTCGCTAACAAAAGAAACATATTCTTGAGTTACCTGAGCTAATGATAATTCAGTAATTTCTAAATTCTTTTTTTCTACTAATTGCAAGAGAAGATCTAAGGGACCGGTAAATTGTTGAGTAGAAACTTGATACATAATAATAATTTGCAATTCTCAATTTACAATTTACAATTACACTTCTAAGATATTTTTAATGTTTTGAATAAGAAAATCTTTAAATTTTTCTCCTAATTCTTTATAAGAGTAATAACTTTCTTTTTTGTATTCCACCAAAGGGTCTTTACCTCCATAAGCTCTTAAAGAAGTAGAGTCTCTTAAAGATTCCATTTTTTCTATTTGTTCCATCCATAAATTATCTAAAATCTTTAAAGCGAAAGCTTTAAAAGCAAGATTTAATTTATCTTCTCCAAAAGTTTTTATTTTTTCTTGAAGCTTCTCTTCGGAAAATTCAACACCTTTTTCTTGAAAAATATTTTTAATAAAATCAATGAAAGTTCCTTCTTGAGCTTTTATTAGTAAGTCGTCTCTCATTTTGTAAAAAGCCGTTCTTTGTTTATTAATCACATCATCATATTCCAAAATGTGTTTCCTTATGTCAAAATAAAAACCCTCAATTTTTGATTGAGCCATTTCAATGGCTCTTGAAACCATTGGGTGCTCAATAGGTTGATCTTCTGGCCAACCTAATTTTTCCATCAAACTAGATAAAGAAGAAGGAGCAAATATTCTCACTAGATTATCCTCTAGTGATAAAAAGAACTGGGAAGAGCCAGGGTCACCTTGACGACCAGCTCGGCCACGTAATTGATCATCAATTCTTCGAGCCTCGTGTCTTTCTGTGCCAATCACATGAAGACCGCCTAAGGCCAGAATTTTTTCTCGCTCTTCTAAATTAGGAGGGTTACCACCTAAAATAATATCTACCCCTCGGCCGGCCATATTAGTAGCAACGGTAACTTGATGTAATTTCCCCGCCTGAGCAATTAGTTTACCCTCTTTTTCATGGTTTTTAGCATTTAAAATATTATGCGGAATGTTTTCTTTTTTTAAATACTTGCTTACTAATTCATTTTTTTCTACCGAAGGAGTTCCTATTAAAACAGGTTGACCTTTGTCATACCTAGTTTTTACTTCTTGAGCCAGGGCTTTTAATTTACTCGCTTCTGTTTTATAAATTCTATCTGGTAAATCATACCTAATCATTGGTTTATTAGTAGGAATAGCAATGGTTTCCATATTATAAACAGTTTTAAACTCTTCGGCCGAAGTTAAAGCTGTTCCAGTCATCCCAGCTAATTTTTCGTACATTCTAAAATAATTTTGCAAAGTAATAGTGGCCACCGTTCTACTTTCTTGTTGTACCAGCACTCTTTCTTTAGCCTCAATTGCCTGATGAAGGCCTCCGGAATATCTTCTTTGAAAAAGTAATCTTCCTGTAAACTCGTCAATAATAATAACTTTTCCATCTTTGACAAGATAGTCTTTATCCTTCAAATAAAGATATTGTGCCTGCAAAGCTATTTCTAAATAATGAGTAAAGGCAATACCTTTTTGGTCAAAAATATTAAAACCAAACATTTTTTCCGCCTTATCAAGCCCTTTTTCAGTTAAACTAATAGTTCTTTGTTTCTCATCTATTTCAAAATCTTCATCTTTAATAAAACGAGGAGCTAAACTAGCAAACTGTTGATACAATTTTGAAGCTTCTTCATCAGGAACAGAAATAATTAGAGGAGTTCTCGCCTCATCAATCAAAACACTATCCACCTCATCGATAATGGCATAATAATGTTTTCTTTGAACTTTTTCTTCTAGACTATTAACTAAATTATCACGCAAATAATCAAAGCCAAATTCCGTATTAGTACCATAAGTAATATCAGCCTGATAAGCCTCTTTTCTACTAACCGGCCTAAGAAAATCTTTCAAGATTTTAAATCCGCCTAATTCATCTCTTTCTTGGTCTAGAATCTTTTTTTCTTCCCCTGATTTAATTTTATAATCAGGGTCATAAAGATAAGCCCCTTCTTGAGTTAAACAACTAACTGTCAGTCCTAAATAATGATAAATTTGGCCCATCCAAATAGTATCACGCTCTGCCAAATAATCATTCACCGTGATAACATGCACTCCTTTTTTCGAGAGAGCATTTAAAGTAGCTGGTAAAGTAGCCACCAAAGTTTTTCCTTCCCCGGTTTTCATTTCAATAACTTTTCCTTCATGAAGAGCTATCCCTCCCAATAATTGCACATCAAAATGCCTTTGTTTTAAAGTTCTTGAACTAGCAATTCTTGTTAAAGTAAAAACATCTATTAAAAAATTATCCAATGGTTCTCCACCTCGAATTTGTTCTTGGTATTGGTTGATTTTTTGACGAATCTCCTCTTGAGAAAAGTTTTGATACTCTTGTTCCTTTTTGTTAACAAGGTCAACAATCTTTTTTTTAGAAAGGAGATAAGATTCATTGGGATTCAGAAAAGAAAACATAAACAATATAAATATACAATTTACAACGAATTTCTATTTATTTCTATATATTTCTGCTATATTTCTATAGTATTTTGAAATTCATAGAAATATGCTTCGCGAAATTTATAGAAATTGATTGTTATTTTACTTTGCGAAATATTTTAGCGATTTTTTTCCACTTGCTTTGCTTTATTTCTTTTTTTTCTACTAATAATCTCTTTAACCTATCTCTTAAACGATTGGTTACTTCTTCTATTGAGTTTCCTTCTTCTTTACAAAAAATATCTTTACCAGGAATCTGAAATTTTGCTTGACCAGAATAAATATTACCTTGTTCATGATGATTAGTAATTCTGATTAAAGTAATCTCTAAATCAGCCTTTTCACCAAAAGATTTAGTAAATTTATTTAAACTTTGGAGGTTTTTCTCTATTTTACTCCTTATCCCTTCTAATAATTCCAAATTTTGAGTGTTAATATTAAGATTCATATTTTTCTTTTATTTTACTCAAAAAATGCCCAAAAAGCAAACCCCCACACCAAACATTAGTTATGGTGTGGGGGTAAACCCACCTCAGTTTCACAAAGCGAAATTTTGGCGGGTAAATCAAATTGCTAATAATAGCGAGATTCTAGTGTTTCTTAGCTTTCTTTGCTTTCTTGGCGGGTTTCTTTGCTGTCTTTGATTTTTTTGCTACTTTCTTTTTTGCCATGTTTTTATTGTGCTATCTAAATTTTTGACAATTTAAATAGCTGACTTAATCCCAAGCAGTCGACCATCACTAACTTCTGCTTGGCTTTTTTACAATCTCATTCAATTTTTGAAAATGATAAAAATAATATTATGAGGAACCAAATAAAATTTTTTTATCAAAAATATTTTTTCTAAAATTATTTCCTACTATTAATTTTACTCCCTCTAATATCTGTGTCAAGCCCCTTAACAAAAAATTTGGTTCTTCGCCAAATTTTTTTATCTTATTTTACAACTATCACTTCTTCTTCTAGTTTTATTTTGAATTTTTGATAAACTTTTCTTTTTATAAGAGCAATCAGTTTTAGAACATCTCGTGAGCTAGCATCATTCACATTAATAATTACATTGCTATGGAAATCCGCGATTTTTGCTCCTCCTATTTGGTGCCCTTTAAGACCGCTCTTTTCAATAAAATAGCCAGCCGAGACTTTTCCTCCTTTTACTTCTACCTCTTCATCTAAAATTTTTACTTTATTGTCTTTTTTATTGTAGTATTTTTTGTAAATTGTTTTTTCAATAATAATATTTTTAAAAATACTGCCAGCTGAAGGATACTCAAACATATGATGACTAATTTTATACTGCCAATTATCCTCAATTAATTTTTGAATAGTAGCTTGCTCTCCTTTTTCTGCTTTTAATTCAGCAGCTAAAATGATTTCCTGTTTTTTCTTAAAAATACTTGTCCGATAATCAAAATGGCATTCTAATAAAGAATAATTTTTTAATTTTAAGGTTTTTGGATTTAAAGTAATAACTTTTTTAACAAGGTCTTTAATTTCATGACCAAAAGCACCAGCATTTCCATAAATAGCTCCTCCTATTGTTCCAGGAATACCTGCCATCCATTCATAACCTTGCCAACTATTTTGAACACATTTTTGCAAAAATTCTCCTATGGGTAATCCAGCTCCTACTAAAATAGTAGAAGAATTAATTTCATTAAGAGTATTATTATTCAATTTAATAATTAAACCTTTAAAACCTTTGTCCAAAAATAAGACATTAGAACCATTGCCTAAAATAAAAATAGGCAAATTATTGTGCCGAGCCCACCTAAGCGTTTCTATTAACTGGTTCTGATTTTGAACTTCAGCTAAAAATTTTGCCTTTCCTCCAATTTTAAATGTCGTATAATCTTTTAAAGAAACATTTTGTTTTACCCAATGAGGAATTAATATCTTCATATAAAATAAAAAATTAAAAATTGATAAAAAGGAGAGGCCTAGAGGGGTATACTCCAATGCTATTTGTATTGAGTGAGTGCTCAGCCTCCAGGCCCACTTCTATTTTAAAACAATATCAAATAATAATCAACCCCTGTACAGTATTCAGTATTCAATATTGAGTATTGAGTATAATTGTTTAAAAACCCTGAACCACTTAGGGTTCAGAGCCATAAACCCTTTTGTGGTTTATGGTTAAAAAATTAAAAATTTACAATTTATTATTGTATTCTAGATTCCAACTTTTTAGTGAGTTGGAATCTCAAATGGGATACGCCAGGCTTTTAAGGCAATAATAAAATCAAAGAAAAGATTGCGGGTTTTGAGATAATAGAAATCATATTCTAATTTATGGCGGGCATCTTTCAAAGATGAACTCTGGGGATAATTAATTTGAGCCCAACCAATTACTCCTGGCTGCATCAAAAAACGGTATTGATAATAGGGAATTTCTCTTTCATAAAGCTCTGTTAATTTTTCTTCTTCTGGTCTCGGACCAACAAAAGAAACATCTCCTTTAATAATATTTAAAACCTGAGGAACTTCGTCTAAATGAGTTTTTCTGAGAATTTTTCCCACTTTAGTAATTCTTGGATCGTTTTCCAGAGTCCAAGCTGGACCTATTTTGCTAGCGTTTTTCACCATGGTCCGAAATTTATAAATAGAAAATGGTTTTTTATTTCTACCAATACGAATAGAACGGTAAATAACTTCGCCAGGAGAATCAATTTCAATTAAGAAAGCTATTATTGGCCATAAAGGCAAAGAAATAAGCAAAAGCATAATGCCCCCTATAAGATCGGTAATTCTTTTAAGAACTTCGTAATTTTTTAAATCGGTTCGAGACAAAACAATCTCAAACCAATTTTTTGATAACAAATCTAAGGGTAAATAGTCCATTATTTTTTCGTAGGCCTCCAAAAGTTGGCTACGATCATTAATGCGAAGGCTGGATTGATCTAAAAGCTTTTCTTGAGTAATAACTTGATATCCTAATTGAGGATTTTTTAAGAGAAAAGATTTTAAGTTTTCTGCCAAAGTGCCCTGAACACTAATCAAAACTTTTATTTTTTTCAAAAGAAGAATTTGATTGGCTAAAATTCGCCAAAAGATGAACAAAAAGAAGGAAAAGAAGACCGTGGTCATCAAAACCAAAGAGGGACGATAAGTAGTTGAGGTAAAAAGATAAAAATACAAAACAGCAATCAGGATATTCAAGATAAAAATCTTAATGACTCTAATAAAAAAATCTCGGCGATTAGCGTTATAAGCCAATTCATAAAGACGACCGATGACAAAAATGATAATCCAAAGAAAAAACACTGGTAAAAAATACCAACTAGCAGAAACAAAAATTTCTTTTTTGAAAGTGAACTGATAACGAACTAGAATAGTTAAAAAAAGAGAAAAATAAAAAACAACTAAATCGCCAAGGAATAAAAAAATTGTTTTGATGAAATTTATAAATTTCATAAACATTAAGTTAAAATATTTTGTAAAATTTCTTCTAATTTCTCTGCTAATTCTTTTTTATCAAAATTATTAGCAGCATAAGTCTTTCCCACCATCCCCATTTTTTTTCTTAAAAATTTATCTTCATAAAGTTTTAAAATACCATCGGCTAAGGCCTGGGGGTCTTCTGGCTTAACCAACAGTCCAGCCTGCGCTTCTAAAATCATTCTACTAGCTTCTCCTTCTAAATTAATAATCATAGGTTTACCCGCAGCTAAATAATCAAACATTTTAGAAGGTAAATTATTCTGAAATGTTTCCTGATTTTTATAAGGGATAAGGCAGACATCAGCCAAAGAAACATATTGAGGCATTTCTTGGTGCGGCCTTAAACCAGTAAAAATTATATTCGTTAATTTGAATTTTCTGGCTTCAATTTTTAATTTTTCCTCAAGGGGGCCAGTGCCAACAATGAGAAAAACAATATCATTTTTTTCTCTTAAGACATTAGCTGCTTCAATCATTATTTCTGGTGCCTGGGCATAGCCTAATAAACCGGTATACAAAACGACAAATTTGCCATAAAGATTGTATTGCCTTTCAACAAAAGAATGGTCTATTTTTTGAGCAAAAAATTCCAAGTCAGCGCCATTGGGTAAATATGCTAATTTTTCATCGGGCAAAGCATATTGGCATCTTAAGGCTTCTAAGAGAGCGGGTGAATTGACTAAAATTTTAATCGCCATTTTATATAAAGTTTCACTTTTCTTTTTCGCCCAATAAACCAAAAAACCTCTTTTTAAATAGCCAGTGGAAATTGCTGCCTCTGGCCAAAGATCCCTAACATCAAGAACCATAGAGATATTTTTCTTGCGGGCTAATTTTACTCCTGTTAGTCCAAGAAAAAGAGGTGGCAGAGAAATAATAATTAAATCAACCGCAGGAATTTTCCTCATATTCAAATAACTAGAAAAAGCAAAAGATAAATAATTAATTAAACGGGGAATAAATTTCGTGGAAGTGGAAATAAAAGTCCAAGTACGAAAAATCTGAACCCCATCTTTATTTTCTTGAAAAAACCATTGATTTTTATAACCGGGAAAAATTTTTCTTAAGGGGTGATTGGGAAAAGAGGTTAAAACAAAAACTTCATGGCCGTGTTGCACCAAATAATCACAAAAATAACCCCAGCGATTGGCTGGCGCATTGGTTTCCGGTGGAAAATATTGGGTGTAAAGAAGAATTTTCATTTAATTGGTTCTATCTTAAACTTAAATTCGTTTGAGCTATTTTGATCAAAGAAACCACTAAATCTAATGGTTTTAGCGGGTATTTTTACCCCGTAAGAAGGTGAAACTTCATCATCTATTATAACACAATTTAGCTCCTGAGGTCCTGCCAAAAGAAATGAGTGTTTATTACTGATTAAAATAATCTCTCGCCTATCCTTCTTTTCTTTCTTTAGCCAGACCTGAATTTTAGGGGCTAAATGAAAATTCCATTCTAAAAGATGTTTACCCTTTCCTTTAAATTTATCGGTTATTAATAACGATTTAGCTTTTTTATCCCAGAGAAAATTCCGTCGATGAATAATAGGTTGCTTTAAATATCGATAGCCAGTGTGATCTGCTTCCAATAAAATAAAATCCTTTTGTTCCTCCCATTTTATAACTTTCATTTGTGCTCTTTGCTCAAAATAAAAAGGGTCTTGAGCTAAAGGATTTTGTTCTTGGTTATCTATCATCACAGTATTATGGGCCTGAGTGCCTCTGAATTTATTTCTTTCTTTATAATTTGAAGTATAAAGATAAGTGCCAGGATCAATCACTAAATCTTCACCAAGTATGGAAAGTTCAAAACTTAAAATATCATTATGGATATGACTTCCTCCTTTGCCATAACAAGCCTGATGCCGACCAGTGATTAGATAAAATCCATTATCTTTCAAAAGATAGAAACCACTTTGAGAAAAACTTTGAGAATTTAAAGGATAATTATCAAGCGGTTTATTACTCACTAATTCAAATAATTTAATTAAAGCGTTGTAATTTCTTTTTTCCCAAGAATAATAATTTTCCCAGACCAAATGAAGCCTTGAATCATCACTATCGCCTATTTGAGGCGCTAAATTATTGGGTTTAGTAATCGCTAAACTAAAATTCATCATCTTACTTAATTTCAACCAAAAATCATAAGATAAATTAATCTTATTATTTTTCAAAATATAAGCAGCCCAAAGGAAAAGTTCTGTTTTATAACGATGATAAGAAACTGATAATTCATAATCAACACCATCACTCAAAACTTGATATTTCATTTCTGCTTCCAGAGCTTTTTTCCCGTAATCTAACCATCTCTGACTTTCTCTATTGTTTTTGAAAAAACTACCTAAATAAATAAGACCTACCACATCAGTTAAATAATGATTAGAACGTATGGGCGCATATTCTAAATTAGAATAAATAAAGCGACCGTGTTCATATAGAGAAGCAAGAAATTTTTCTACAAAATCTTTGGAGATTGCTTCGTTGCTCACTTCGTTCACTCCTCGCAATGACTTTTGGTTGTCATTGCGAGCGTTTAAAGCCTTTAGCCGCGAGCGAAACGTGGTGGAAATCAATCTCATTTGTACTATTTGCCAAGATAAAATCCAATTACAAGCACGAATTGCTACTTCCATGGCAATTACCCAATTAGGCCCATAATAAACTGGATTGTTTTTAATCCAATCTTCAATTAATTCTTGCCATTTATTTAAATATTTTTCTTCGCCAGTTTTGTAATATGCCAAAGCCAAAGGAATTAAATAATGGAATCTTGATAATTCCCAAACATATCTAATATCCCAGCCCGTCTGTTTAAGATAATCTTTAGCAATGGATTCTCGCAAATCTAAATAAAAATCATTAGGCCAAATATGACTAGACCTAATATCCTGCTGCCAATTAATTTCTTTTAATGTTTTAGGATTAATACCTAAAAAACCGAATTCGTTATTTAAAATTCGATTGGCACTAGGGATAATAAAATCCTGATTGGCAATTTCTTCTAAAAAT
>JBMFSN010000009.1:0-16135 GCA_049967535.1 Minisyncoccia bacterium
CTTTTTCCTACCGATAATTGGCGAAGTTCTAAAATGTCTATTTTCCAATTTCACTCTCTCCTTTTAAACTCTCTCCTTTTTTAGAAAGAAAGTGAAAGGCAGACATTTTAAAACCTTGATTTCAAGGTGCAAATTTTATAAGGTGCAATTCTCTCTTTATAGAGAGAAGATTAAATCCGAGTTTCGGGTTTAAACTTCTTCCTACAAAAAAGCGGCTAAAGTTTATATTTGAAGAAGAGAAATCAGCTTCTTAGTCTAAAACTTTAACCGCTTTTTACTTAGATTCCAGTTCTAAGCCCACTGACTCTCTCCCAAAAGTTATTGAATTGTAATGTACTTTTAAGCCTTTATTTACCAGCTTTTCAGCTTGGTAACTATAGTATAGCATACTTTCAAAGAAATGTCAAATCTATCTATCCCTTTCTAATAAGCTTCTAATCTCATCTTTAAAACCCTGTTGGTATTATACACCTTTATTATTATTCTGTCAATAGTAAAATTCTCCAATAAAATTAGGATTAGACGAAACAAAGTAATATTATCTGGTGGCGCTAACGGGATTTGAACCCATGTTTCGTCCGTGAGAGGGACGCGTCCTAAACCGGGCTAGACGATAGCGCCTTAAAGCTAAATCATCATAGCAAAAAAATTACTCTTCCTCAAGATTGATATTTTTATTCCGTAATTTTTTCTTTTCACTTATAATTTTCTTTTCTTTCAAACGTTCGTTCTGAGATGACTTGGGGATTTTGGTGGGAATTCTTTTTTCTTCTTCCTGAAGAGCGTTTTGAATGAATTCGTTTAATTTTTCTAAAGCAATTTTTTTATTTTGTAATTGACTTCTCTCTTCTTCAGCGCGAATAATCAAATCCCCTGCTTGATTAATTTTAGAAGCTAAAACTTTTTTGATTCTTTCTTTTTCTTCTTCAGAAAAAGCTTTTGAGTTATTGATATTCCAATGAATTTCTACTTTGGTCTCAACTTTGTTAACATTTTGCCCGCCTTTGCTTGAAGAGCGAGAAAATTGCCATTCAATTTCCTCTTCGGGAATGAAATTTTGCTTTTCTGAAGAAAATTTTATATTTTCCATGATTTTTATGTGGGTTCTTCAAAACTTAAATAATCTTTGGCTTTTTCTGGCTCTTTCATAATAGCTAAACTCACCTGCTCCATATGAATACCTCGCGAACCTTTTACCAAGAATAAATCTCCTTTTTCAATTAATTCTTTAGCTTTTTTACCGGCTTCTACAGAATTCTTAAACCAATAAATATTTTTTGGAGAAAAACCTAATTTTTGACATTCTTCCGTTACCAGTTTCATTTTGTCTCCCACCGCAATTAAAAGATCAGCATTCTCCACTATAAAAGGAGCAATCTTACGATGAGCCTCGTCGCTTTCTTTGCCCAATTCTCTCATGTCCCCAATCGCTAAGACTCTTCGTTTTAAAGGATAAATATCTGTTTGTTTTAAACCTTCTACCACTTCATGATAAATGGTTAAAGCCATTTTTAAAGCATCGGGGTTGGAATTATAACTATCTTCTAAGATCCAAGTGTCTTTTAAACCAGGTAAAAAATTAGTTCTAGCTTTCAGCATTTTATAATCTTTTAAGCTTTCTGCAATTTGAATAAGATTTAAACCTAAAGCCAATCCCACCGCTGCTCCTGCCGCTAAAGCATAGGCCTGAGCCTGACCAAAAACCCCTTGTAATTTTAAGGGGACATAACTACCTTGATACTCTAATCTTAAACTCATTCCTAAATTCCTTAAATTTTTGTCTACTATTAAATTATAATTAGAAATTTCTACCTGACTTCCTGTTTGAAAACCATAAGTGATTACCTGAGCCTGAGTTTTATCTTTAGCAGCTAAAGCTAAATTATTATCATAATTTAAAACTGCCGTGCCGTCTTTGGGCAAATATTTCACTAAATTCTGCATTTCTTCTTGTAAAACTTCGGGCCGAGAATAAAAACTTTGATGAACAGGTGTTTCTCCAATCCACGAGATAACTCCAATTTTAGGATGTGATAATCGAACTAAATAACTAATTAAATGAGGGTGATCTTCTGACATTTCCAAAACCCAAATCTGAGGATAATCTTTTTGTTTTATTAAAACCAAACTCAATGTGTGAAAAATATTTTTTAACCAGAGACCAATATTAGTTTTGGCATTTTGACCCTCTATAATAGTTAAGGGCAGGCCGATTTCAGTATTTAAATTAGATTCTGATCTTGCTACTTTAAAATTATTTTTTAAAGCATAATAAATCGCCTCCTTGGTTGAAGATTTACCCGTCGAACCAACTACCGCAATAATTAAAGGACGATAACACCAAAGGGTTATTTTAGCTAAAAACCACAATAAATGTTGTAAGATTTTACGCTTCATAATTCATCAGGAGGGATATTAAAATAATCTATCAAATATTGCTCCATTTGTTTAAAGGCAATAGTAACAGTATGGCTAGCTGAATCAGAAGTAGCTAAAGGTCTATCCATTTTGACTAAAATTAAATATTGGGGATTTGAGGCAGGAAAATAACCAATATAAGTGTGAATCATATCTTGGGAATAGCCGTTTCCCTGAGGAATATAAGCTGTTCCAGTTTTGCCCCCAGTGGAATAGCCTTTAATTTTAGTATTAATTCCAAAACCATTTTCTACAACACTCACAAGCATATTTGATAAAGTTTCCGCTGTTTTTTCAGGAAGAACTCTTTGGGGCTCTGGTAAAGAAACTTTACTAAGAGTTCCATTACTATCTCTTAAAGCTTCGACTAAATAAGGCGTAACCATTAATCCTTTATTAGAAATAGTCGAATAAGCTTTTAATAGTTCAACAGGAGTAATGGCAATTCCTAAGCCAAAAGAAGCGGTAGCCAAATAAGTCGGATTAGCTTTAGGATATTCTAAATTAGATAAATCACCAATCATCTCATTAGGCAAATCAATTCCTGTTTTTTGATCCAAACCGAACTTTTTAAAATATTGGCGTAAATTCTCAAGCCCTAATTTTTCTCCCACAAAAATTGCTCCAGTATTAATAGAGCGTTCCAAAACCCTAGTCATGGTAACATTCTTGCCATAAACTTCGTTATTATAGTTAACTAAAGTATGGCCTCCCACTTTAAAAAACCCCAAATCAGTATAAGTAGTGGTTGGGGTCACTAATCCTAAGTCTAAGCCTGCAGCCATGGTCAAAGATTTAATAATAGAGCCTGGTTCATATCTATCCTCTACGGCATAATTTCGAAAAACAGAATAATCTTTCACCTGATTAAACTCATTTAAATTAAAAGTTGGGTAATTAGCTAGGGCTAAAATTCTTCCTGTTTTGGCTTCCATGACAATTAATGTTCCTTTCGTAGCCTCTCTTCCTGTTACTAAATTTTTTAAAATAGTTTCAGCCTGAAATTGAACATTTTTATCTAAAGTGGTAATCAAATCTACTCCTTCCTGAACATTTTGTTCTTTAGAGAAAACTGAACGAATTAATCTACCAAAGGCATCTCTGACCCCTTGAAAAACGCCTGATTCCCCTGATAAAACATCATCATAGTATAATTCTAAACCATATCTTCCTTTTATTGTTTGGTCATTACCTTCTGCTACAAAACCAATTGTTTGGCTGGCTAAACTATCCAGGGGATAATAACGATAATCAGTAGGAGTTAAATAGATACCAGGTAATTTTAAATCTTTGATTTTATTCACTAAAGCCTCATTATCTATTTTCTTTAAAATAATTTCATAGGAACGATTGGGTTTTGTTAAGTGTCCGTAAATTTCATTATAGGAAATAGGAATAAGCTGAGAAAGAGCCTGACTAGTTGTTTGAGAATCAATTATTTCTTTGGGATTAGCATACAAAAGATAATATTTTTTATTAATAGCTAAAGGAATTAAATTATTATTTTTATCCTGACAATAAATAAGTCCTCGTTCTGGAATTAAAACAGTAGAAGTATCATGAATGGCCTCAGCCTGTTTAACAAAATCAGTCCGGTGTAAAATTTGTAAATAAAAAAGCCTGGAACCTAAAGCCAGGAAAAATAAAATAAAAATAAAATTAAGAAGAAGGATTCTTTTTTGATAATTTATTCCGCTACTTTGATGAAAAAAAGCTCTCCTCCTTGCCATATCCTAACCCTATTTAAAATTGATTTCTGAAGGGGCTTGAGCTAAATTTTCTGCTTTTAAATTAAGATAGCTAATACTTTTTAAATCAGTAAAGCCGTTAGCTTTTGCCCATTCTAATACTTTGTTATTATCTATCTTCGAAGCTATTTCTTCGTTTAAAGAGTTAATAACATCGTTTTGTTTTTGAATATTTTGTTTTAAGGTTGAGATTTGATAGTCTAAAGAAATATTTTCTCCAAAAAGAATAAACCAGCCAATAAAAATAGAAGAAATAAAAAGTAGTCCTAAAATTAAAGTTTTAGCATGACCAAAATAATAATTCAGATTATTCAAATAATATTGAGGGCTATTACGATAACCCCGGGGATAAACTTGAGATGATTGAAGAACAATACTACGAGCTTGTTTTGAATAATCATGAATAATGGTCATAAATTTTTAATTTTAAATTTTTAATTTTTAATTTTGACTTTGATTTTTAAATTTATGAATTTATTTTTAAAGCAGCGCGAAGTTTAGCTGAATGGGAACGTGAATTATTTCGTAATTCCTTGGATGACGGGGTAATGGGTTTTTTAGTTAAAATAGTAATTTTTTTCGCTTGAGATTGTTCTCGAAAAAAATTTTTTACTATCCTATCTTCTAAAGAATGAAAACTAATAACAACAATTCTCCCTTGAGGTTGAAGAACACGAAGCGCTTGCTCTAATCCTAATTTAATATTTTCTAATTCATTATTAACTGCAATTCTTAAGGCCTGAAATGTTCTCGTACCTGGTGATAAACGATGATGCTCATAATTTTTTGGTACAGCTTTTTCAATAATCTTTAATAATTCCTGAGTACCAACAATGCGGTGTTTTCTTCTTTCTTCTTTAATTATTTGAGCAATTCTTCTACTGTATCTTTCTTCCCCGTAAATTTTTAAAATTTGTTCTATCTCTTCTTCTGGCCAAAAATTTACTATTTCCGCCGCTGTTAAGCTCTCTTGGGGATTAAATCTCATATCTAAGGGTTCGTCTTTTAAGTAAGAGAATCCCCTGCTTGAATCGTCAATTTGCCAAGAACACATGCCAAGGTCAAAAAGAATACCTTGAAGGGGTTGAAATTGCTTTGCTTTAACAATCGTCTCTAAGTGCACATAAGAATCATTAATGAGAATTAATCTTTCAGAAAATTGAGGATTAGCTATTCTAAATTGAGTCAATCCTAATATTACGTTTTTATAAAGAACAGGATCTCTTTCGATACCAAGTAATTTGCCCTTGGGCTGAGTTTTTTCAAGAATTTTGGCTGCATGCCCCCCTTCCCCAAAAGTAGCATCAAGAAAATTTTCATTTGGTTTGGGCTCTAGGTATTTTATAACTTCATTTAAAAGAACTGGGATATGCATGATAATAAACCAATTTTTAATTTTCAATTTTTAAACCTTCAGGGCGAGTCTTTTCTCTTGAGCGATATTATCTATTAAATTTATAAAGTGAAGAGATATCTGCCTTGAGAAACGCTCAAGCGACGAGCGGGCAGGGCTTCTGAGCGAAGCGAAGAAGAGCGAGGAGCTTGCGCGAGTCTAAAATCCTCGCTGGGGATTTTAGACGTTTTCGAAAGGTAAATATCTCTGAACGATGTTTGTCTTTGGCGGAATATTCTGAGCGAAAGAGAAAAGACGAACAATTGTTATATTCCTAAATCGCCTAATTTCTCTGCTATATCAGTTGAGTCTTTTTCTGTTTTTATTTTATAATTTTCCCATTCTGCTTCATCCCAAATTTCTAATCGATTATAAACTCCTGCCAATACCACTTTTTTATTTAAATGAGCATATTGTCTTAGATATTCGGGAATCAAAATTCTCCCTTGACCATCCATTTCTACTTCCATTGCTCCTGCTAACATAAGCCTAGAAAAGGCTCGGGCATTGGTTTGGCTTAATGGTAAATTTTTGATTTTCTCTGCTATTTGTTCCCAATCGTTATGGGTATAAAGAAAAAGACAATTATCAAGACCACGGGTTAAAACACCTTCTTGCATTAATTCTTTGCGTAATTTAGAAGGAATAGCCATTCTTCCTTTGTTATCAATTGTAAAATGATATTCGCCAATAAACATATCCCCAAATATTTAACTTATCCCCACACTTATCCACATCTCACCACTTTTCTCCATTTTACCCCATTCGAAATCCTTGTGTCAATACTAAAAAACCACTCTAGCTAAAATGAGTGGTTTTTATCTTGTTAAATACAGCTTTAAACTGATCCTTTTTTCTATCCCCAACTTATCCACAAAACGTCTTGGATATCCCTGTGGACGATACAGGACTCGAACCTGTAACCTCATCGATGTGACCGATGCGCTCTAGCCAATTGAGCTAATCGTCCAATTTTCCTTTATTATAACAAACTCCGGATAAAAAGAAAATTCCTGTTTTAAGCAGGAATTTTCTTTCTCATATATTTATTTTACTTAATTTCAACAATAGCCCCGGCTTCTTCTAATTTCTTTTTCATTTCCTCGGCTTGAGCAACAGAAATATTCTCTTTCACAGGTTTGGGAGCACCATCAACTAAGTCTTTAGCTTCTTTTAATCCCAAACCAATTAATTCTTTTACCACTTTTATAACTTGAACCTTAGACTGCCCTCCGTCCTTTAATATTACAGAAACACTATCAGATTTTTGAGCTCCTTCCTCCCCTGCCCCTGTTCCAGCTCCCGCTGGACCAGCAACCATTTGAGGAGCAGCAGAAACGCCAAATTTTTCTTCAAGAATTTTGACTAAATCGGCTAATTCTAACACTGTTAATTTTTCTATTTGTTCTACTATTTCCTTAAATTTTTCTGGAATAGTAACTTCTTTTTTTTCGTCTGACATATTAATTAATTTTTAATTTTAAATTTTGAAACTAAATATTATTTTGCAGATTGAAGGGCCGATAAAGCATAAACCAATTTATAAGTATTACCCTTCAAAACATAGTTCAAATTACGAATGGGTGAGGCTAAGGAAGACACTAATCGACCTAAAAGTACTTCCCGAGGAGGAATTTGAGCTAATTGAATTACTTCCTCCCTTTTTAATATTTTGCCATCCATAAAAGCTCCAAGGATTTTGAGGTTTTCATTTTGTTTCGAAAACTGCCAAAGAGTTTTGGCTGCTAAAATAGGGTCGTCAAAGGCAAAGTCAAACATTATCGAGTCATCAAATTGTTCTTTCAAATTTATTTCGATCCCTGATTGTTTAAAAGATAAATCAGCCAAAGTTTTTTTAGCTACTTTAGCTTTGGTATTAGATTCGCGTAATTTATTTCGCAAATCACTAATTTTGGAAACATCCAAACCCATAAAAGAAGTAAAGTAAATAGCTTTGGCTTTACTAATGGCTTCTAATAGTTCTTGAACTATCTCTTGCTTTTTTTGTTTGCTAATCATGTATTTATATTAATATTTTTAAAATAAAAAACTGTGGTTCCCCACAGATAAAAAGACAAAACTTCTTTTCCTCATTAGGATTTATTGTTTTTCAGACAAACCTAACGTCTTGGGAAACTATAATAATTATAGCAAATATAATTTAAAAGTCAACCCCTGCAACAATTGGAGCCAGCGGCCGGAGTCGGACCGACGACCTTCGCTTTACGAAAGCGCTGCTCTACCAACTGAGCTACGCTGGCACTAATTTACTTGATTCCCATTTTTTTCGTGGCTACTTTCTCCGGCAACATAAAGGAAATGGAATTATCAGCATTCACTCCCCTCTCCTCAGGTAAAGATAATATCAAAGCATGGCCAATAGCTAAATGAGCTACTTGAATTTTTGAGGAAGAAGGACCTTCTGGTTTGGCATTACTTTTAATAATATAATCAGTATTTTTACCTAAAGGTGTATCAGGATTAACAATAAAATTAATATAACGAGATAAACCTGCCTCTTCTTCACAAACCCCTTTGGCAAAACTAATTGGTTGCGCTTGACTAAGATTGTTAGTAACAACCACAATGGGCAATCCCGTTTCTAATTTATTGGCCACTGCAAAAAAGGACAATTTAGCTGTTTTGATGGCTTCTAAAAATACTTTCATCGTTAATATCTGGGGATCAGACATATTAATCATTAAAATTGCTCCGGTTGGTTTTAATTGTTCAAAGGGGGTAGTTAATTTTTTGGCCACGCGATTAAAAGATATAATTTTTAATTTTAAAATTAGAGCGGGTAACGGGGATCGAACCCGTGACTTATCCTTGGGAAGGACATATTTTACCGCTAAACTATACCCGCTGGTTATTTTTTAATGTTTATTTTAATCCAACGGCAAAAATTATACCATAAACGAGACAACCGAGCAAGAATGGTTTGGAATTTATTAACCAAACTTCCTTTTTCCGAAGTTCTAGACGAGACAGACAAAAAGGGTTGAGAAGATACGACTAAAACAACTTTCTCTCCTGTCTTTTGTAAACCAAGAGTTTCTCGAGCCTCTTTTTCTAAAACATCAACTCTAGAACCTTCTTCTTTTAATGTTTCGAGGCGTTTTTCTTCTTCCAAAAGAAGATTTTGACGATTTAATAAATCATTCACCTCACTTTTTAGTAGTTTATAACGCTTTAAGTCTTTTACAATACGAAAACCAAAGGCAAAGAGCACTACTAAAATAAGAATGATATAAAGAATTTTTTTCATACTGAACAATTATTTAGCAAAAAGTTTCAAAAAGACTTCAGAAGGTACTTGAAGATCAGCTTTTTCTAATAATCTCTTTTTGCCTTTTTTCTGCTTAGACCAAAGTTTCATTTTTCTTGAACGATCACCTCCGTAAAGATAACCTGTCACGTCTTTTTTAAGAGCTGGCAAGGTTTCTCTCGCAATAATTCTACCAAAAGCCATTATCTGAATAGGAACAGCATAATTTTCTCTTGGCAATAATTCTTTTAGTTTTAAAGCTAAATCACGTGCCTCTGATTCTACTCTTTCCTGAATGACAATTTTAGATAAACTTTCAAATTTTTTCCCTGCTAAAATAACTTCTAATTTTTCCAATTGAGTTTCTCGATAGTCAAACATTTCATAATCCATAGAAGCATAGCCACTAGATACTGATTTTAAATTATCATAGAAATTTTTAATAGTTTCTTCAAGAGGCACTTCGCAGGTAATGAGCAATCTATCAATCATCATTTTTGTTTGAATATTCGTTCCACGAGAATTATTAATTAATTTTAAAATATTCGATAAATAAGAAGGAGGAGTAATAATTTCTACCCGAGCCCAAGGTTCTTCTACTTTTACAATTTTTTCTCTCTCTGGCCAATCTACAGGATTATTAATAATTTGAGGCTCTTTAAAGTTGCTAAGCCAAACACGATAAGAAACTGTTGGGTTGGTTACAATTAAATCAAGATTATATTCATCTTTTAATCTTTCTTGAATTATTTTTAAATGAAGGACTCCTAAAAACCCTAAACGGTACCCTCGGCCTAAAATTTCTGAATTTTCAGGAGTAAAGCTTAAAGCATAATCATTTAGTTTTAATTTTAAAATGGCTTGACGAAAATTTTCAAAACCTTGTTCGCTATTAGCAAGGTAAAAACCAGCATAAACCATAGGATGAGGATCTTGATATCCTATTAAGGGCTGAAGAGCATTAAGATTAAAAGATGCTTTCTCAATAAAAACAGTATCACCCACTCTGACTAAATCGGGATTTTTTAAACCAGTAGCCAACCAACCAATTTCTCCAGAACTTAGTTTCTTTTCTGATTGAAAAGAAGGAACAAAGAAACCTAAATCTAAGATTTCTCCCTTTGTTTTGCTAGCTTTTAAATAAAAAGTGTCACCTTTTTGAATTTGGCCATCAACTATCCTGACATAAGCAATAGCTCCTCGATAATAATCGTATTGAGAGTCAAAAATCAAGGCCCTAGGAGTAATAGAAGAATTATTGTTAATAAGAGGAGGAGGAATCTCTTGCACTAACCTCCCTAGAAGTTCCTCTACTCCCTGTCCAGTTTTTGCTGAAACCAAAGATATTTCGTCTTTCTTTACCCCTAAAAGCTCAGCTAATTCTTGGATTTTATTAGGCAAATCTACAATATCCAAATCTATTTTATTAATAGCTCCTATGATTTTTAAATGGTGTTTTTTAGCAGCGTTTAAAGTAGTTAAAGTTTGGGCTTGAATTCCTTGAGTGCCATCAACTAGAAGGATACCGCCTTCCACAGCCGCTAAAGCTCTAGAAACCTCATAGCTAAAATCTACATGTCCCGGAGTGTCAATTAAATTTAAAACATAATTATGCCAGGTCATGCGACAAGGGTGCATTTTAATAGTAATCCCATGTTTTTTCTCTAAGTTCATACGGTCTAAAAATTGAGGGACTAATTTATCTTTACTAATAGTTTTAGTCAACTCTAAAAACCTATCTGCCAAAGTAGATTTACCATGATCAATATGGGCAATGATAACAAAATTACGAATAAAATTATTTTTGTTTTCCATAAATTTTATTTCTTACCAATATCTTAAATTCGTGTATTTCATCAACTTTCAAATATAAAGACACCATAATAAACACAGCTAAAGAGAGAGTAAAAGCCAGCCCAGCGTCTAATAATAAATATATTACTCTTGTTAAAGACAATATTTTAGCTGAATAAGATAAAGTAATAAACCCCACTAAGCCGCTCAAGGAGGAAACTAAAATCAAATTGATTAATTGATGAACAAAACTTTTTATTTTTTCTGAAGAAAAAGAAATATGTTTTCTTAATAAGATGACTAACAAAAAAGTGTAAAGAATGTATGTGGCAACCATTCCCCAGGCTAAACCTGGTATTTGAAATTTAGAGCTGAGAATATAACAAAGAACCAAACCTAAGGAATAGGTTAAAAGACTAGCCCAGAAAGGATTTTTAGCGTCTTTTTTAGCAAAAAATACTTTTAAAAGAAAATAATTTAAACCTTGAAAAATCATTCCAATAGCCATAATCGATAAAACTTGCATCGTGGTAGTGGTAGCTTGCCAATTAAACTTACCGTAACCCAATAATAACCTTGTAATAGGTTCTCTAAAAACAATAAACCAAATAGCTAAAGGGATCATAAAAAATAAGATATGGTTTAAAGTACTAATAAAAACATCCCAAAACTCATTAGTTTGTTTGTCTGCTTCCACCCGGGATAATTTAGGAAAAGCAGCATCAGCAAAAGGAAGGGCAAAAGTTGTGTAGGGTAGAATACTATCCACAAAACTAAAAATGGTTAAAGTTCCACTTTTTAAAAGCGTAGTCAAAGAAGTAATTCCTAATAAAAATAATTGAGAAATAATAATGCTCGAAGTCCGAGAAGACATCATTGCTAAAAATTGCTTAAAATCATGAGAAAAAGTACGCAAACTGGGCAAAGCGTCTAAACGAAAACGGAACTCTACTTCTAATAAAGATGGTAATTGAATAATCAAATGAAGAGCTGCCCCAAAAACAACACCCCAAGCTAAACCTTTTAATCCCCAAAGAGGAACAAAAAAGATAATTCCAATAATAATTCCTAAATTATACATCAAGGGAGCAAGGGTAGTGATAAAAAATAAACGAAAACTTCTTAGAATACCAGAAATAACAGAAGAGATCCCCAAAAGAATAGGTTGAATCATCATAATTCTTGTTAAAAGAATAACTGAAGCTAAATTGGTTGAATCAAAGCCTATTAAAAGACGGGAAAGAAGAGGGCGAGCAAAAAGAGCAATTAATATTCCTAAGATACCTAGCAAACAACCAATAAAAATAATAATAAAATTAGAAAATTGCCAAGCTCTATCTTTATCTTTAGCTAAATATTCATTAAAAAGAGGAATGAAAGCAGCAGAAATTGCTCCAATGATAAAAATGTTATAAATTAAATCGGGTAAACGAAAAGAAGCATAGTAAACATCCAAACTATGAGAAGCACCAAAATGACTAGCTAAAAGGGCATTTCTGACAAGACCTAATAAACTACCAACAAAGGTTAATAAACTCATTAAAAGGCCCGCCCCAAAAATAGTTTCTGATTTATAGTTTAAAAATTTTTTAAGCGGTTGGCTGATTTTCATAAAGACTTAATATCAAAATTTAATAGCCAATCTTGGTCTAGGGGAATAGGCTTTTTAAAAACAAATAAAGTAGGGGCTATCTTTTTATCAGGTGGAAGAAGAAGGTTATAAGCAAAAGATATGTTCTGACCACTTTGTTTTTGAATTTGAATTTGCCAATGATCAAAATTATTATTTATAAGAGGAAACTGATAAGTTAATACCAAAGGCTCCGCTCCTAATTTGGCCCAGGTACTAATAACTGTTTTTTGACCTATTTCAGAAATTTTTACCCCCTTTGTTTCATCGGTTATGGTTTTATTCTCAAAAGTACTTAAGTCAGAATCCTTTTGATAATTCAATTTATCATAAGGCCAACTTTTATTGATATTTGCTAAATACCCACCCGAAACATTAATTAAAGTTGTTCCTTGGGGGAGATAAATTTGAAGATAGGTTTCTAAATTTTTTTCTGAATAATTAGAAAACTGGCTTTTAATAGTGAGAGTATCAGTTACCGTACTAGAACTAATATTTGTTTCTAATTGAATATCTTTAGAGCGCCGATCTAAAAGAAAATTTTTATTCAAATCATTAAAAACTACCGCGAGATAATCATCTTGACCGTCAAGAATTTTGCCTGACCAATCTAAAGAATCAAAATAGTATTCCAATTGATCGTTCGTACTATATATTTGTAAATCTTTATGAGATAAACCATCCGCTAAAATTTTTTGGAAAGACTCTAATTGGGATTGAGATAAAGTTTGTAAATGTTTGAATAAAACAGATAAAAACTCAGTAAATACTTCCCTGCCCTCTGAAGAGGAAAATTGACTGGCATTTGTAATTTGTTGATTAAAAAAAGATTCGAAATTATTAGCATCAATAGTCAAACCATAGTCCTGTAATGGAAGAGGGCCAGTTAAGTTTAGAAGAGAAGAAATCACAGAATCATTAATCGCAATTACTCCGTCTAAAGACGAAGGGGTTAATCCTGTTTTTTGATAAAAATCTAATAATTTTTTACTAGTTTGAGGGAAATCAAAAAACCAATTAGCATCATGAGTAAACCATTTATTACTAATAGAGCGTAACTCTTCAGGAGGTACTATTTTATCTAAAAACAAATCATCAAGATCAAAAATACTATCTCCCTTAAGGCTCATTTTCCCTTTATTAAAGGACAAAAGGCCATAGCCTCCTAGAAATCCACCGGTTGGCCTAGGGATATTAGTATCTTGAAAAACTAGTAAATAGGTAGTTGGATGTTCATAGCCTAAAAATGTTAACCAATTTTGAATTTGATATTCTAAGGGAGCAACAAAATTTAAATGATAATTTTCTAATAATTTTAAACTTTGAAGTAATTCAGCCAATGGTTGGAGAGCATTTTCTTGGTTATTTAATATCGCTGAGATTAAGCCTCCATTCGCTATGGTTTGATAATCATTAGCCATTAAACCAAAAGTGTCTTTCAATTTTATCTCACTAGCAAACCGAGAAAGAAAATCAAAATCATTCCAAAAAGAAGGAGAAGAAGAATTATTGATATTGTTTAAAGTGTCACCCCAATCTTTCAGAGATATTTGATAAGCACTATCTAAAGAACTTAAAGAGGTTTTATTATTATACCTTAGCTTGGTAAAAAATTGGCCTAAATAAATAAACAATCCCAGAACCAATAAACTGAATATTAAAATAAAGACGTTAATAAATATCTTCTTCATAATAGTTTAACTCTTGTAATATAGCACATTTTGGAGTATAATAACAAGAAATCGAATTAGGTAGTCGCTCCTTCCTTTTGTTTGAAAGAAGGGAGAGGAAAGTCCGAACATCCTCCTTTTCTTTAACAGGAAAGGGATAAAAGACAGTGGTTAAAAGCCACCGAACTAGCTTGAAGCTTTTAATGAAAACATTGAAAGTAGCAGCTGGTTTAGAGGTGCGAACAGAAACGTTTTAATCCGAAAGGATTAAAACACCTTTTAAAATTTAATTTTGAAAGGTGACCCTCCGAAATAGTTCAGGCCTGCCCGCACAGGCAGGCTTGTCCTGAACAAAATCGAAGGATGAAACGGCTAAATCCTTGTTGGATGCAAGATTCGTGCCGAGCGCTCAAAACATTTGAGTGCTTGGAGTAATCGCTTGACCCCGATGGTAACGTCGAGGCTAGATAAATGACTACCTCACCCGCCCAAATTTTCGGAAAAGAGAATTTGATTAATAAAAATATCATTTGTAAATATCAGTTATTTAATTCTCTAAGAACCTCTTGTCCGAAAATTTGGGCGGGCAAGACAGAATTCGGCTTATCAATTCGATTAAGTATCAAAAACCACTCCCTAAAGGAGTGGTTTTTGATTATTGTTGTCCAGAACTTCATTAACTAATTTGTCTGCCCTCACATTATTTTCTCGAGGAACATGCTGAAATATCAAATTTGGAAAATTAAATCTTAAATTCCAAATTTCAATAAACAGAGGCTGAAGTTCTGGCTCTAAAATTTTATATTTGCCATTTAATTGATTAGCTACTAATTCAGAATCCAAATGAATTACCACCTTAGTATGTTTTAGTTTTTCTTTTCCTAATAAATGTTTTACTTTTTTCAAGGCAAAAATAACCGCCTTATATTCTGCCACATTATTAGTTGTCTTACCTATATACTCTCCATATTCTTTATTGCCAATAACAACACCAATGGCCGAAGGACCCGGATTTCCGCGAGAACCGCCATCAGTATAAATATTTAATATTTCTTCTGTCATGCATTAAAAATTAAAGATTTTTCCAAGGTAAGGGATCAGAATTATTGAGAGCAAAAGCTGCTGCTCCTTTTTGTCCTCCCCCACCATATTTCTCGGCAATTTTAGAAACATCACATAAGCCATTAGAACGCAAAGAAAACCATAATTTTTGGTTAGTTTCACTCCAAACAATCGCCAAAGGAGGCCTTTTTTGAACCAAAGTATTCCCTATTTCAGATACCAAAATGGGAGAATTAACCGCTAAAATTTTTTTACCTTCAAATTCTACTAATTTGGCCTTAGCAGCGATTTTTTGAATTATTTTATCTTGGTATTGAGAAATAATTTTGCCTACTCGAATATATTCTTTTCTTTTTTTAGAATCTTCTAAATCTTTTGCTATTTTATTCCAACGTCTAAAATCTTCACCATAAAAATCCAAAGCATTATTGACTTCTCGGCTATTACGAACTTTTAATTTCCAAATATCTATATCCTCAATATAATTTAAGAGTTTAGGAAGTTTTTTCTTAGGAAAAAAATATTGCCAAGATAACACAGCTGCAGAATGTTTTAAACTAAATTTATTTTCATCAAAAAGATTAAGTTTATCTTTACTGGAAATATGATGATCAATTAAAACTAAATAATTATGGTTCTGTTTTAAAAGTTGAACTACTTCGTCATCAGGACGAATATCTACAAAATAGATTGTCTTATTATGGTAGTCAAAATTATAATCATTATGATAATCAATACCAAAATAATCTGCCTTATCTTTGAATTTATTCCAAGCTACCCAGGCAGAACCTAAACCATCGTTATCTCTAACATGATAAAAAACAAGAATTGAATTGTCCATAATTAATTTAAAGCTTTTAATCCTGGCATGGGCTGATTAGCTAAATAAGAAATCATTGCCCCCCCACCGGTAGAAAGAAATATAGAATCAGGAAGCAGGCCTGCCTGCGCAGGCAGGAATTTGAAATTTATAATTTTGAGCGAAGAGATTGTATCCCCTCCTCCAATCACTGTTTGTGCTTTCTTATTCTGAATAATAGCTTCTAAAATTGTCTTCGTGCCACTTTGAAATCGTGGATTCTCAATTTTTCCCATTGGTCCGTTCCATAAAATAGTTTTTGCTTTTTCTATTATTTTTCCAAAAGTCAAAGC